>NZ_JAIMIA010000090.1 GCF_019966495.1 Tateyamaria pelophila
GGAAATGCCGCGCCGCCTCGCGGTGTCCATGGCCCTCATCGACAAACGCAACAACACGCGTTCGCAGTTCTATTGGATGTGGCTTGCCCATCTGTAACCCCCATGCCTGCCTCAAGGCCAGGGAATCACATCACAGCCAATCTGGGAATCCTGAATCTGAAAAGCAGAGACACGCTCTAATCCCCAGTGCGGTTCAACGGGATCGTCGGGCTGACAAGGCTGACGAGACGGCCTGCATTCTCTGCTGGAAAACGTTGATGGAAAGCTCCTCGCCAAAGAGCAGCATTAACAAATAGCTGGTCGTCCGTCCTGAAGTGGCATCTCCAGCGGTGGATGGGAGATATGTCACAGAAAAGACCGGAGGCCAGCGCCAGATCACTCCAATTGATAACCCTGTCAAGGCATAGGGTAACCCTCACGATCATTCGCTTCCCAATACTTTTGGGCGTCGACTGCGTTCATGTTCGCGACAGTTCCGCGCGCCCGACAAATCGGCCATTTGTAGTTCTGGCGGCCAAAATTGGCGAGAAAAACCTCGTATTGGTGCTATTATCACCGGTATGGTTGATAACCTCGTTTTTCCTAACATTGCAAACATGTCCTTTTGGATTTAGACTTAGCGAAAACTTACGTCGCTGGCGGCCCGTATCATGCGACCTTGTAAATCCCGTTACCGCCGACCTTTTCTGCGTGTTTGATTACGTGCAGCTCCTCAAGAGTTCACATGTATCCACTATAAAGGCTGAACGGCTTGGCGCGTCGTTCTGCGGTTCCCCGGCGCGGCCTGTGCAGATCGTCATAAACCGTTGAAACAGGCCAACATGTGTTTCATCCGCCAAAGCTGCGCGACTTTGTCAGGCTGTATCCCGCCCACGATCCCTACTGCCAGATTGGGAATGTTGGTCGTTCCCCGGCCAATGCGGTTAACCACGTGCGCACCCCTACCTTAGGCGGCAAGCCAATCTTCGCGGTCGCGGCCTTTGCCGCCCCGGTAAGCGGGCCATCCCACCAATCAGGGCTGACAGTTCATCTGGCATACCTGTAACAGAGCCCGCAGGATAAACCCGTCCGGGGGAAGGGGAAGTCAGGTCACAGTCAGAATTGTGCAGCAAGGCCATTTGGCAACTGCTTTTGGCGCAATAGCTTTTCCGCTAGACTGTCTTTAGCCCGGCCCGGAAAGATTGGCGATCCACGGGTCTAACTCAATGGCTACGAAGTGAAGAAATAACCAGTACCCGGGATAGCAGCCGTTCGTACTGTTTGCCGCGAAAGTGACGAGATCGCAGATTTTGTTGAAAAACTCATTGGTCTAAGCGCGTCAAATTTGGCTCCCGCGGTGAATGATTTCGGATGGGCGCAATGCCGCCCCTGCAAGTGGCCTCGACGTCGATCGCATCACGCTTGGTGCGTTTTGCAAATGGCTTCACAAATTTTGGCGGTATCGAACGAACCAAATGGCCGAGTGCCTCAAATTCCCGTCGGCAGAACTGGCGCTCTGAGCACGCTTGCATTGCAAGGATGCGCGGCGGCAGGTCCGAAATGAACGGAAAACAATTTGTTACGTCTGAGCCGAGTTCTATGAGTTACCTCGTTGGTTGATGTACAGGCGTTCAATTGAAATACACTCGTCGCCCGATTTTTGCCGACAAGATCCATAGTTCTCATTTTACCAACCTCCTGGTGGTTTCCTTCTCCCAAACCCATCAGATCACAAATCAGCGGATGTCCACTTCATCACAATCCTCCGCCTTTCGGGACAATCCCTTTCATCTTGCCAGATAAACTCCGGGGGGCGCATTGCGCGGGGGCAGAGCCCCCTCGACGTCAACAACACGGAACGTCGCGTGGGATCGCACAAAACGGTGAAAGTTCCCGTTTCAACGAAAAAGCCCCGCCATATGGCAGGGCTTTCCAGATCAAGCGCAACACCCACGCTTATTTCTTCTTGTAGCGGCCTTTGACAGGTGCCCAGAGGCGCTTGTTGGTCAGGTATAGCAAAACCGACAGGATGGTCAGGAACAGCACACCGACGAAACCGGCTTGCTTGCGCGCCATCATTTTTGGCTCGGCTGTCCACATCAGGAACGCCGCAACATCCTCCGACAAATGATGCAGGTCGTTGGCATGCCCGTCTGCGAATTCAACGTCCTCTCCGTACAAAGGCGGCGCCATGGCAATCCACCCGCCCGGAAATGTGACATTCTCATAGAGGATCGTACCCGCTTCTTCCTTTTCCTCACCAGTGTAGCCAGTCAAAAGCGAAGCGATATACTCGGCGCCACCGATCCCATGAAGCAACTGGTTGATGCCCAGACCATAAGGGCCATGGAAACCAGCGCGCGCCTTGGCCATCATCGACAGGTCCGGTGCGTTCGCCAAGGCGGAACCCGGGAAGTGGTCATTTGGAGTGGCTGCACGGAAATCGTCCAGTTCCGGGTCGAACACTTCAAAGAATTCCGCGTAAGCGCGAACCTGATCTTCGGGCAGTTGTGGACCACCGTCATCAGCCAACGTCCGGAGCGGCACGAATTTCAAACCGTGACAGGCGGAGCAAATCTCGGTGTAGATTTGCAAGCCACGCTGCAACTGGTTCTGATCATACGTGCCGAACGGGCCGTCGAACGAGAAGTCGATATTCTCCACATGCCCAGCGCCACCAGCGGCGAAGGCACCGGTGGTCAGCGCAAATGCCGCCACCATACTTGCTGCGAGTTTCTTCAACATCTGCAGTCTCTCCTTATTCCGCAGGCTGGGTCGATGGGGCGGAACCCACATCGTCACCACCATAATGTGCGGCAAAGTCTTCTTCGATGGTTGCGGGCTGTGGATCCGGTTTCTCGATCACGCCAAGCAGCGGCAGGATCACCAGGAAGTAGGCGAACCAATAGGCCGACGCAATCAGTGACAAGCTCGCATAGGGCTCTTCTGCAGGCATCGCACCCAGCCACATCAGGGCAAAGAAGTCGACCACCAGAAGCCAGAACCACCATTTGAACATCGGACGGTACCGGCCCGAACGCACGGTCGATGTGTCCAGCCAGGGCGCCAGAGCCATAACGGCAATCGCACCGAACATCGCCAGAACACCAAAGAACTTGGCGTCGATGATGCCGCCGGTGATCCAGCTTGCGCCGATCACGACCCAAACGTCTGAGGTGAAGGCCCGCAGGATCGCGTAGAACGGCAGGAAGTACCATTCCGGAACGATGTGCGCGGGCGTCGCCAATGGGTTTGCCTCGATATAGTTATCGGGGTGGCCCAGGTAATTCGGCATAAAGCCCACGACCGCAAAGAACACGGCAAGAATGATAGCCAGCGCAAACAGATCCTTGATCACGAAATATGGCCAGAAGGGCAGCGTGTCTTTCTCTGCTTCTTCCTTCGACCCACGACGCACTTCAACACCTGTGGGGTTGTTGTTGCCGGTGGTGTGGAAAGCCCAGATGTGCACGATGACAAGGCCAGCGATCACGAAAGGCAGCAAATAGTGCAGGCTGAAGAACCGGTTCAATGTGGCGTTGTCAACAGCAGGACCGCCCAAAAGCCATGTTTGCAAGGATTCGCCAATGAACGGGATCGCGCCGAAAAGGCCGGTGATCACGGTCGCACCCCAGAAGGACATTTGACCCCATGGCAGTACGTAACCCATGAATGCAGTCCCCATCATCAGCAGATAGATCAGCATGCCGATAATCCACGTGATTTCGCGCGGGGCCTTGTAGGACCCGTAGTAGAGACCACGGAAAATGTGGGCATAAACAGCGACAAAGAACAACGAAGCACCGTTGGTGTGAACATAGCGGAGCATATGGCCGCCGTTCACGTTGCGCATGATATGCTCGATCGAGCCAAAGGCAAGATCGACCTGCGGCGTGTAATGCATCGCCAGAACAACACCGGTGATGATCTGAAGTGCCAGACAGAAGGTCAGCACGATACCCCAGATCCACATCCAGTTCAGATTCTTTGGCGTCGGGATCATCAGCGTATCATAAAGCAGGCCAACGATCGGCAACCGCTTGGCAAGGCCTTTTTCCCAGGCTGCCTTTGGTTCGTAATGGTCGTGAGGAATTCCACCCATGGTTAAATCTCTCCCTTAACCGAGTTGGATCGTGGTCTCGTCCACGAATGCAGCGACAGGTACCGGAAGGTTTTCCGGAGCAGGTCCGCGACGAATACGGCCGGCGGTGTCATAATGCGAACCATGACAAGGGCAGAACCAGCCGCCAAAGTCACCTGCATCACCCAAGGGCACGCAGCCCAGGTGGGTACAAACACCAATCATGACTAGCCACTCTTCAGCGTTGTCATTGCCCGGCTGTACCAATGCACGGTTCACATCCGACGCGTCCGATGCTGCCGCGATATTCGCGTTGCGCGCAAGCGGATCTGGCAATTCGGACATTTCAACAGCCCGGGCTTCTACAATCTCATCTTCTCTCCGACGACGGATGAAAACGGGTTTGCCCAGCCATTTGACTGTCAATTGCGTGCCTGGCTCAACACTGCTGACATCGACGCGGATCGATGACAGGGCCAAAACATCGGCCGACGGGTTCATCTGGTTCACCAGCGGCCAAACCGCGGCACCGACTGCAACTGCACCAGCACCACCAGTGGCATAGTACAGAAAATCGCGCCGACTGCTTTCGTGTTCTTCTTCTGCGTGGGACACGGGGGACTTCTCCAGCTTCCTACGACCCCGGGGGGCCAATACCTGACAGGCCCCACGAACAAAGCGGGGCAGTTCACCCGGTTATCTAGCGGGGTGATGGCGTTACGTCCAGCGCCCAAACTGGCGCAAGTGGTCGCAGGTGGCCTGTTTAAGCAGTTGAAATGACTCAAGAGCGCCTTTTCAGGCTGTCTTGGCGCGCATGTCGAAACGTTGGACTCGCTGTTCCGCGCCGTTCGGGCCATCTCGCAATCTGCACAGCGATTCTCGAAACAGCAAGGCAAACCATGCGGCGCGCCGTACCATTCAGGATCACCCGTTCGGATCCGTTGCCTTCATCGAAGCGCGTTTCGCAAATCCAGCGTACCATCCCGCCAGTGCCTCCCGGCCTGGCCGCCAGTCACGCTCACCGTGTCGGAAATCGAGATAGCCCAAGGCACAGGCAACCGAGATATGGCCCATGCTGATCGGTCCGGACAGGTGACTCATCCACCGTGTGTTGAGCGCGTCAAGCCCCCGCTCGACCTTGCCCCACTGGGCCTCGATCCATGCGGACGACTGCTGTGCCTCATCGCGCAGCCGGATTTCGTAGACCATCGATACAGCGGAGTCCATTATACCGTCCCCTGTTGCCTCCAGCGTCAGAGTTTCCCACCGGGCACCGCCGGAGGGGTACATTCCGCCGTCGTAAAGGTCATCCAGATAGGCCGTAATCACCCGGCTGTCATAGAGCGTGACACCTGTGGGCCGCTCAAGTGCCGGCAATCTGGCCAGCGGGTTTGCCGCCTTGAGGCTGGCATCGGATGCAAGCGCAGTGGTCGTGACGGTCGCCAGTTCAACAGCGTCGAATGCCTCAAGCTCATGCAGCAAAACGACAACTTTTCGAACGAACGGGGAGGCCGGCGAGTGGTAGAGTTTCATTTGAAATCCTTTGATGTCTAAAGGGAGCCTATCAGAGCGTTCAGTGCTGTCCATCTGCCCCACGCATCAAGGCTGCAAGAATCGCGGTCTCTGACCCCATACCAGAGGCATCGACGTGATCCGCCGCACGCAATCGTACCGCATCGGGTTTGTTCTGGTTCAGCTTCCAGGTGCCGTCCACCGTTTTGATGGACATCCGAAATGGCACGATCTGCTGCATCATGCGGTCCAGAACCTCTGGCGTCATTTTTTCGGTCTTCCATGGCGACTTGGGCAGCAATTGCTCTTCGAAATGCGCCGACTGACGATCCAGCATTTCCCGCATCTCGGCCTGAGGGCGCCGCTCTAGAACACCCGTGAGATGGACCGCCACGTAGTTCCAGGTGGGCACCTGGTCCGGAACAACGTACCAATCAGGCGAAATATACCCATCCGCACCACTTACTGCGATTTTGGCAGCTGCCCGGACGTCGACGACGCGGGCGATCGGGTTTGAGCGCACAAGATGCAGGTCCAGTTGAGCACCGTTATCCACAATCAGGAACGGGACATGTGACAGCATTGGCCCCTCCGGACCATTCACGGCCAAAATGCCGAATGCCCTTTGTCGCGCAAATGCGATGTTGGCCACTTTGGCCTGCGTATGAAAAGCCGGGTTCGGATGCATGATTTTCACCTTCGAAACATAAAGTCCGTCTTGCCTGTCACGCAATCTCTTGGCAAGCTCAGCCTGTTCTCAGGGCGGGGCGGAATTCCCCACCGGCGGTATATGGAAAAGATCCATGAGCCCGCGAGCGCCAAGATTTTTCGTACGAAAAATCTTGGGTCCAGCAGATCAGGTGAGATGCCTGAGCCGACGGTCATAGTCCGGATGAAAGAGAACGTGCAGGTCAGGGCCAGCGATGGCTCTTTGGCGCTGTACGCAATCGCCTTGGGTGACGTGTCTCGGGCGAGATCGGCTTAGCCTCATTCCGCCCCAAAGCCTTTGTCCGTGTGCAGGTACGGTCAGGAGTTTCGGGGTTTGGGCCGTCGAAATCGTCCCTACCAAAAGGAGATTGTTATGACACACACCCGTTTCGCCTTTGTCAAAGCACAGTGGCATGCCGCCATTGTGGATCAAACTTACAAAGGGTTCACCGAACTCATTCCCCCATCCGACGTCGACCTGTTCGACGTACCGGGCGCCTTTGAAATGCCCCTGATGGCCCAAACGCTTGCGCACTCGGGGCAGTATGGCGCGATTTGCTGTGCGGCCCTTGTGGTGGATGGCGGCATCTATCGGCACGATTTTGTCGCTTCCGCAGTGGTGGATGGGTTGATGCAAGTCGGACTGACCACGGGCGTGCCGGTTCTATCAGTGTCTCTGACACCGCATCATTTTCAGGAGACAGACCATCACATGGCGATCTATGCCGACCACTTTGTGCTGAAGGGGCGCGAGGCCGCGCGAGCCGCACTTGGGATTATCGAAACGCGCCGTTCCCTCCGGTCAAAGGCCGCCTAAACCCCCAGATACGCGCGCAATGCCTCGGGCGGATCGGCCATGATATCGGCCACCGCCCTTGGTGCATGGGCCTGCCCTGCATCCACAAACACGATCTGGTCCGATGCCCTCTCGGCGTCCTTGGGATCATGCGTGATCATGATGACGGTCGCGCCAGCGTCCCGCGCCACTTCCGAAGTCAGCTCCAGCATTTCGCTGCGCAGCGCGGGGCCCAGGGCCGAGAATGGTTCATCCAGCAACATAAGAGGTCTGGCCTGGATCAGCATACGGGCGAGTGCCGCCCTGCTTTGTTGCCCTCCTGAGACGTCACCCGGCTTACGATGCTCAAAACCGGCCAGACCGACACGCGCCAGAGCCTCACGGACCTGCGCCGTCTCCGCTTTCGTCAACCGCAACGCGGGCCGCAAGCCCAGACCGACATTCTGCGCCAGAGTCAGATGCGGAAACAGATTGCCATCCTGAAACAGCATCGCGATGTCGCGCTGATCCGGTGGAGCGCCGCTCACATCCCGCGCGTTCACGACGACACGGCCTTTCGCAAGCGGCACATAGCCCCCGATCGCACCAAGCAGCGTTGACTTGCCTGCGCCCGACGGTCCCAGAACGGCCACCCTGGCGCCCGCCTCGATCTCGAAATCTGCGCGCAGGATGAAATCGCCCTGCTCTATGATCAGTTCCTCAACGCTCAGCATGTCGCCCCCAATTATCGCAGACCCAGAACAGGCCCAGGGCGAGCGCCAGCAAAAGCAGAGCCGCCCCGGATGCGGCCTCCGTCCGGTAGCTGCCCATCAGGCGGTACATTTGCAGGGGCAAAGTCGCCACCTCTGGATCGGCAAAGAGGGTTACAACCCCTAGATCGCCAACCGACATGGCAGCGCCGAGGCCCGCAGCGAATCCCAGGCGCGGCCTGATCCTGGGCAGCAACACGATCCGCCACATGGCAAATCCCTTGACGCCCAAAGCGCGGCTCAGCCGTCCATAATCGGCAAAGCTCTGGCGCATGCCCGGAACAAGAATGCGCACCGCAAACGGCAAGGCCATCATCGCGTTCACCATCGCGGTTACAGGCAGGGCGAAGCTTTGCGGGTTGGCCACCGGATAGATCAGGATGAACCACCCCGTCCCGATCATCAGTGGCGATGCCGCAAGACCCAGCAAGGTAATTGCCTCCGCACTCCCCTTTGCCGACTGCCCCAACCACGCGGCCACCGGCAATGCCATCACGACCAAAAGTACTGTACTCAGCACCGCGACCCAGGTCGACGTCCAAGTCGCGGCCCAAACCGAGGATGGCATCTGGCCCAATCCGATTGCGCCAGACACGGCGACTGCTCCAAGTGGAAGCAGCAGGAACAAGGCGGCCGCCCCGATCCAGCCTGCATCCAGCAGCCGATGCGTCAGGCCGCGCGCATCCCACCGCACCAGCGGCCTGTCCAAACCCGATTGCAGCACCAGCGGCGGCAATATCCAAAGCGCCAAAGCTGCCGCCGTCCCGGCCACAACCAATTGCAGCAAGGACAGGATTGCCGCCCGCCCCAGATCAAAATCGAACCGAAAGGCCTGATAAATGGCCAATTCGATCGTCGTAGCCCTCGGGCCGCCACCCAGGGTCAGCGCAACCGCGAAACTGGTCAGGCAAATGACAAAGATCAGCGCCAAAGCGCCCGGCACCACTTGTCGCAACATCGGCCATTCCAGCGTTTGAAAAACAGTACGGGCAGGCAGACCAAGCTGACCGACCAGCCGGTACTGCTCTGCCGGGATTGCTTGCCAGCCTTGCAAGATCAAACGGGTGGCCAACGGCATGTTGAAAAACACATGCGCCAGCACGACCCCTTGCAGCCCGTAGATTGAAATGGGTGGCAGACCGAAATTGCCCAGAGTCTGGCTGATCCATCCGGCGCGGCCAAAAACCGTCAGAATGCCCAACACGGCGACGATGACCGGCAAGATGAAGGGTGCGCCCAATAAGGTCACCAACGCTCCGCGACCCGCAAACCGGCGGCGCGCCAATGCGCGCGCCACCGGAATTGCAAATGCAACGCTCAGCACGGCAGACAATACCGCTTGCCAGACGGTGAACCGCAACACAGCCCAATCAGATGCATCAAAACGCACCGGCCAATCGGCCTTGGACGTCACGGCCACCAGTGCCGCGAGGATCAGTACAAAGACTGCCCCGCTGGCGACCGGTCCGCCTATCGCGCCAGCGCGTTGAGCCATTCGTCCAGCGCTGCATCCCGCACAGATGCCGACTCTTCAGGGCTCAGAAGCAGGGACTTTTCAGGCGTGATCAAGGTTTCGAACCCCTCAGGCAAGCCGCCCGCAGGCGTCACCGCCGGATACATCCAGTTGGTCGTCGGAATGATCGACTGGAACCCGTCCGTCACCATGAAGGCCAGAAACTGATCGGCCAGGTCCGGCACCTGCGTACTGGCAAGCTTTCCAGCCACTTCGATCTGCATATAGTGGCCTTCGTCGAAGGGGGCAGCCGCCTTTGAGGCGTCTTCTTCGGCAATCAGATGATAGGCGGGCGATGTCGTGTAACTCAGCACCATGTCCGCTTCGCCCTCAAGAAAGAGGCCGTAGCTTTCGGACCAGCCCTTGGTCACGGTCAGCACATTGTCGGACAGGTCCGCCCAGATCGCGGGTGCCTCGTCGCCATAAGCGGCCTTCACCCACATCAGCAGGCCCAGACCAGGGGTCGACGAGCGCGGATCCTGGATCGCGATCTGCAGATCGCTGTCTGCCAAAGCACGGAAATTGGCAGGTGGTGTCATGTCCGTATTATGGACAAAAGCGAAATAGCCCCAATCAAACGGTACAAACGTGTCGTCGGCCCATGTCACGGGCAAGGTGTAGTCCGCAGTGACGGAATGGGTCGCAAACAGCCCCGTTTCCTTGGCAGCCGCAATGAGGTTGGTATCGAGGCCGAGAACCACATCCGCCTCGGATCGTGCTCCTTCGAGCTTCAGGCGCGCCAGCAAGGCAGCCCCGTCTCCGGCGCCGACAAATTGCAGGTCACAGCCGCAAGTCTCTTCAAAGGCAGCCTCGACCGCAGGGCCCGGGCCCCAATCGGACACAAAACTGTCATAGGTATAGACTTTGAGAACGGGCGTCTCGGCCCAGGCCGCACTGGCACACAGCACAGCGGCAGTCGTCATGAGATACTTCATCGCATCCTCCAATAGAGAAGGCGGTGGGATAAGGATATTGGGGTAAGCCAAACCTTCCCTCCGCCGGTATTAACCGGTTCAGGTTCTACGGGTTCGCAAGATTGCATCTCAGCTGTCGCCAGCACCCCGAGGTACCACAACTTATAGGCAGCTCACACGGCAGGCACAAGCGGGCAGACCAAGAAAGACACACGGCAAAGGCTCCCACATAGAGGGGCAAACGCAATAGACAGAAACGATGCCGGTTGATTGCCTTTCGCGCGGGGCACGGCCCATCATACGCGGTGCAAAAAAGGCCCTACCCGAAACATGCGATCCCATACCACTGCAAGTATCGGCCGTGTCGTCGGCGGCGCGCTTTGGGGGCTGATCTGATCGCCGCTGCGCTATCTCGAAAGGCTTGGCCTGCCCGGCCCATGGTCCGGTCTTGCGCTCTGTCGCGGAGCGGCGCTGGTTCTTTTGCTGCTTTGTGCCAGCGGGCGCTCTGGGTTCACGGCATTGGTCAGGTCACTTGCCGTCTGCGGACTGTTTCTGGGCGGCGCGTTCAGCCGTTATGCCAGCAGCCTGCTGCTGACAGATGTGGTGCGCGCCCTTTTGCCGTTCCACCTCACACCCATCTGGGGGACCGCCCTCAGGGTGTTTTTCCTTGGCGAAATGCTCCCCTGGACGCGGGTAGCCAACTTGCTCATGGCGCTCGCCGGGCTTTTGGTCGTGCTGGGGATCGGGGATACTGTGCCGCTGCCACGCAACAGCGGCGACTGGCCGGCGCTCCTTTCGGGCGTCTGCCGGGCCATCGGCGCGCTCAAGTCTATCCACTGGGCAGCACCAACACCGTCGAACAGATCGTTGCCCTTGTGTTTGGCAGTCTTGTGGTCACGGTGGCCGTCATGGTGATCGCACCGGACATCTTTTTGGCAGACTCCAGCCTGATGATGGCATTGCCCGTCTTACCATGGGGCATCCCGATGTCGCTCTATGTGTTGCCGATGCTATTCCTGACGGTCTTGCCGCCAGCCTGCTGACACCGGGTCGCGTGGGCATCCTGCTGATGAGCGATCTGTTGGTCGGCGTGATATCGGCCGCACTTTATGCCGGAGAGCCTTTTGGATGGCGCGAAGGGGCAGACAGCCTGCTCATCATCGGCGCGGCCTTGGTCGAGGTGTTGGGCAAGCGGGCCCCTGACCTGACCACCGCGCGCTAAACCTGCTTGGCATTGGGCCGCCTGCACCGTATTTCCTCTGAACACGTACAATCGGAGCCACCCCATGTCGATCAACAGCTTTGGCCATCTTTTCCGCCTGACCACATGGGGCGAAAGCCACGGGCCTGCCCTCGGGGCGACGGTCGATGGCTGCCCCCCCGGCGTGACCGTGGACGAAGCGATGATCCAGCAATGGCTGGACAAGCGCAAACCGGGTCAAAACAAATACACCACCCAGCGACGCGAGGCCGATGAGGTCAAGATCCTGTCCGGCGTCTTCGAAGGGCAGACCACGGGCACGCCGATCCAGCTTATGATCGAGAACATCGATCAGCGTTCGAAGGACTATGGCGATATTGCCGAGAAGTTCCGCCCCGGACATGCCGATATCACCTATTGGCAGAAATACGGCATCCGCGATTATCGCGGCGGCGGCCGGTCTTCGGCGCGCGAAACCGCCAGCCGTGTGGCCGCAGGCGGTCTGGCTCGCGCGGCGCTGGCCAAACTGGCCCCGGAGATCGAGATCAAAGGCTACATGACCCGCATGGGCACCCACGAGATCGACCGCGAACAGTTCGATTGGGATCAGATCGACCAAAACCCGTTCTGGGTGCCGGATGCTGCTGCGGCTGAAACATGGGCGAGCTACCTTGATGGACTGCGCAAATCCGGCTCCAGCGTCGGTGCGGTGATCGAGGTTGTGGCGCGGGGCGTACCTGCGGGCCTCGGCGCACCGGTCTATGGCAAGCTCGATACCGATCTTGCCGCCGCGATGATGTCAATCAACGCTGTCAAAGGGGTCGAGATTGGCGAAGGGATGTCTGCGGCCATGCTGACGGGCGAATTGAACGCTGATGAGATCAGCATGGGCCCCAATGGTCCGGAGTATTCATCGAATCATTCCGGCGGCATCCTGGGTGGCATTTCGACCGGGCAGGACGTTGTCGTTCGTTTTGCTGTCAAACCCACCTCGTCCATCCTGCAAACCCGCAAGACGATCACGAAATCCGGCGAGGCCGCCGAGATCATCACCAAGGGCCGCCACGACCCCTGCGTCGGTATCCGCGCCGTACCCGTGGGCGAAGCGATGATGGCCTGTGTGATCCTTGATCATCTTCTGCTGGACCGGGGCCAGACGGGCGGCGTGCGCGGCCCGATCGGCTAGTCCAGAATCGCACTCACGCTGCGCACCGCGTTGCGCAGAATTTCGGCGGGCATCCGGGCGCGGGCCATCGTGCGCAGACCGACATATTGCGCGATCAACATGTCCGCCAGATCCAGACGGGCTTCATCGGGCATTTGCGCGTGTTTCGGCGAGGCGATCAAAGCGACGGAAATCGCATCGCGCATGGCCGTCAGCCCGTGGGCCACTGCGGCTGCGATGTCATCGTCATACATGCTCGGACCCGCCGCCGCGGAACACAGCAAGCATCCGCGCTGATCCCCCTGCGCGACGGCACGGTAAGCATTCGTAAACAACATGCGAATGCGATCCGCCCCGTCGGGGATCGCCGGGTCCGTCAGCAAAGCGACACCTGCCTGCACCGCCCGGTCTTCGTAGAAATTCAAAACCCGCAGGAAAAGTGTCTTTTTATCCGTAAACGCCTTATACAGGCTGCCACGGGTCAGCCCCATGCCGTCCAGCAAATCGGGCAGGGACGCACCTTCGTAGCCATGGGTCCAAAAGACCTGCATCGCCTTTTCAACAGCAGCTTCGGGTTCAAAGGATCGGGGACGCGCCATCGAGGTTCTCCAGTTACTCGAGCCCAATATAGCATTAAGGACTGATTGGTCCAGAATTCACGCACTTGTGTTTTGGACCGATTAGTTCCTAATGCTAACATCTCGATATCGCAACACCTGACCGCTTCAAGGGATCACGCATATGACAAAGACACTCCAATCCATTCTGGCCATCGCGTTGGCCGCATTCCTCGGCCTCTCCGCCGCACACGCTGGAACAACCACAGTCGGCAAGGGCACGTTCACCGGTGCGTCCAACCACGTCACGACCGGCCTCGTAGAAGTCGTTAAAAACGTGGATGGCAGCCACACCGTCATCCTCGCCGATAACTTCAGCCTTGATGGCGCGCCCGACCCGCGCGTTGGATTCGGTAAAGATGGCAAATACGACAAGGCGACGGGTATGGGCCTGCTCAAATCAAACACCGGCTACCAGACATTTACCGTGCCAGCGGGCGTGGACCCGGCAGACTATAACGAAATTTATATCTGGTGCCTGAAGTTCAATGTGCCGCTTGGCGTCGCAACCCTGCTCTAGGACTTGCCTTCGGGGCCGCAAAGGCTCAAGGGTTTGCCTACCATGTTGCGACCCTCCGTACATAACCGACCCGGCACCGCCATAGCGCTCAAGCTCTTGGCGGTGTTTCTGTTCATGGTCATGGCGGCGATGATCAAGGTCGCCACCCAAGAGGTGCCCGCAGGTGAAGCGGTGTTCTTCCGGTCCTTCTTTGCGATGCCCATCATCGTCCTGTGGATTTGGCAGCGCGGCGAGTTGCGCGAGGCGCTCGTGCCCAACAACCTGAAGGGCCATGTCTGGCGGGGACTGTTCGGCACCACGGCTATGGCCTTGACCTTCGGTGGGCTCAGCCTTTTGCCCCTGCCCGAAGTGACGGCCATTGGCTATGCCACTCCGATGTTTACCGTGATCCTCGCCGCCATCATGCTGGGCGAGACTGTCAGGCTGTTTCGGATCAGCGCGGTTGCTTTGGGCCTGGTTGGGGTGATGATCGTCATGTGGCCAACACTGACCCTTGGGTCGGACATGCTGGGCACCGCCGCGAGCCTTGGCGCGCTGATGGTCCTGACCGCATCAATCTTGCGAGCGCTGGTCCAGATTCACATCCGTACACTTGTGCAGACCGAACATACTGCCGCGATCGTCTTTTATTTCTCGCTGACGGCGACCGCTCTGAGCCTGTTGAGCTTGCCTTTTGGCTGGGTCATCCCCAGTTCGCGCGATTTGGGCCTTTTGGTGGGGGCGGGTCTGGTCGGCGGTATCGCGCAAATCCTTGTGACGTCCAGCTATCGCTTTGCAGGGGCGTCCATGCTCGCACCTTTCGACTATGCCTCGCTGATCTTCGCAGCCGTCATCGGTTACGTCATTTTCAACGAAGTGCCTGCATCCGCCACCGTCATAGGCGCGTCTTTGGTGGTTCTGGGCGGCGTGCTGATTATCTGGCGCGAACGACAGTTGGGCATGGACAGACGCAAAGCGCGGTCGGTAACGGACCCGAAAGCGTAGTCAGGGTCTGTGGCAGGCCGATGCCTCTGCCACCAATCCGTCGTGACCGGACCTGGGAGTAAAATTCAGCGGGCATGTAATGGTTCAAGTTTGGTCAAAGCCTTGGGTCGGCGCCTCTCTGTTGTACCGGGAAAGGCCATGGAATGCGTGCCGATGTGCTGACGATTTCCCTTCATGGTCGCATCTGCCCGATTGCAATAGTTCCAGTCTTGCGCAATTCTTGAAAGATATCCGTAAAAGGGAATTTCGCCATGAAGATAAACACTTTTCGTTTTGCTACCGTGACCGCATTGTGGCTGATACCGGCCGTTGGCCTCGCACAAGGCACCGGATGCGACCAGCCATCCATGGAAAGTGGGACATACGAAACCAACATCGGCGGCGTTGCGCGAAGCTATCGCCTGCTTGTTCCCGAAAACTACGACCCGGCAACGCCGACGCCCCTGATCCTCGCCTTCCACGGTTGGGGCGGTGGGACTGACGCATTCCTGGGTGCAGCGAACGTCGCGGATCAATCCAGCGCGCAAGGCTTTATAGTCGCGGCCCCGGTGGGGCTTGGAGAAGGTGGCGGCGACGCAAGCTATTCTTCATGGTCTTTCCCGGGATCCAGCACCGGGATCGATGGTGACGGCGCGAAAATTTGCGACGACGCCAATACCGGTGATTATTCATACGCCTCTTGCAAGGTACCCGGTGCAGAGATCGCACAAAACACCTGCTCGTGGACCCATTGCCAGGGGGATGATGCGGCTTTCGTCACTGCATTCATGGACGAATTGTCAGGGACGCTTTGTATCGACCAAAATCGAATTTACGGCGTCGGTGGATCAAACGGCGGAATGTTTTTGTGGACGCTTGCACAGAACCCGGACGTGGCGGGCCGTTTTGCGGCCATCGCGCCGCTGATCGGATTGCCCCATCGCGGCTATACCGATGGCCCTGCGGTCGATGGCGGCGTCCCGGTCCTCAGCATCACTGGCATGTCCGACCCCACCGTGCCGCCGGGAGAGTGGGAAGACGCGGGCCACACCACAACCACGGACGGTGACTTCTACTACTACACGGGTGCGACCGCGATTACACGTGCCTTCGCCGAAGCGGCCAGCTGCGACATCTCGCAACCCGCCCAGGCCGTCGCGTTCGACGATGGCAGCGATTGCCGAAGCTACTGCAGCAGCGGCGCCGGAGAGGTGCCTGCGGTTCTTGATTGCCGCCGCGATATGGCCCACGTGTACGAACTGGAGGACACATGGCCGATGATCCTCAATTTCTTCGATGCACATCAAAAGCAGTAGTGCGACCAAACGCTCAGGCCAAGGAAACCGATTACCGCAGAGACTGTCTTCAGGCTCAGGAGGTCCCTCGATTTATATGGCAACGAAAAGTGTGAAACTGCGGTTTTCACCCCTTGGATGAAAACCGCGATCTGCCTTAATCCGTTCACATGGCGTTGTTCGAAAATTTCGACAAGTGTTGCCGATTTGGTTCTGCTTATCCGAAAAACAGGTAAATTGGTGGATGATACCGCAAGTTCGTGACCATCTTCAGGTCGATACTCGGCGCCGGTATGCCGTTTTACGCGACCTCGGCCGGGCTGAAAGCGCCAGTGGAGCACCTCAGACGGACAGATTTCAGGGCATGCAGCACACGCGGGATTTCGGCCAACGCAATCGGACCGCGTCCGATCAGTAGCTCGGTCTTCTGCCCGGCTGAGGCAGAAGAAGCAGTAGCCTGCGACAGAACCGGGGCCACTGAGTCTGCCTTCCGGGCCACGGGCCTCACATGTACGGAAAGTATTACTTCGTGTTTCCACACGATGGCGATACCAAATAATAACCACCCGGCCCGTCGGCCAGCCGAAACGGGTCATTCTGGTACGATCTACCGCAAACCCTTTGGCGTGATCCTTGTCATTGGGCCGTTCAATGCACCCATTCTGCTGCTGGATCCGGCCATTGTGGCGGTCGCTGCTGGTAATCCCGTCGTGCTGAAACCTGCCAACACCACAGCCATCACTGCCAAGCTTTTTGCGGAACTGATACCCCAGTATTTTGACCTCCGCGATGTGACTGTCTTCACCGGTGGGCGCGAAGAGATCTCCGCCCTGCTGGACCTGACGTTTGATTTCATCTTCTTCACCGGAAGCTCCAAATTCGGCAAGGTGGTCGTGCGCGCTGCGGCAGAGCACCTTACACCGGCGATCCTTGAATTGGGCCGCCAGAAGCCGGCATTGGTGGACGCGCGTACGGATCTGGACAAAGTGGCGGATTACTTCGCCTGAGCTCATACGGCAAAATCCGGTCAGTGGTGCATCGCACCGAGCTATGTGAGTGTGCATGAGGACGTCGCCGATCGCTTTGTCGAAAAGCTCAAAGCGGCGGTGACCAAGATGTATGGCAAGCATCCAAGTCAAAGCCCGCATTTCGCGCGGATGATCAGCAAAAAGGTGGCTGAAAGAGTCGCGTCCTGCATCGTTGAAGGCAAGATTGTGCTGGGTGGCCGCTCAAATGTGTCCGACCGATACGTGGAGCCAACCTTGCTCTACCCACGCGACTGGAATGATCCAGCCATGCAGCAAGAAGTATTCAGGCCTGTCCTGTCGGCACTGCCCTATAAGGGGCTTAATTCCTTCATCGCAAACATCAAGACACGCGACAAACGACTCGCAGCCTACGTCTTCAGCCGTGACCCGTCGGTCGTGGACAAGTTCATTGGCTCCGTGTCCTTCGGGGATGGCTGCGTGAATATGACCAACCTGCATTGCTGGGTCTGGTCCCTGTCCTTTGGCGGCGTCGGGAACTCGGGCACAGTTAGATACTTCGACAAGGTGCGTTTCGAGGCCCTGAGCAACACAAAACCCATGCTGATCTCGCCTGCTGACCGGATTGTCGACGTGTAACGCTCTTATGCCAACAAGGACGCAGGCAAGATGCTGCGTCGTTTTCCTGATGCATATGGTCATACTGATAGTGGAAATTTGTGCCTTGCTCTGCCTTTTCCAAGGCGCAACATGGACCACGGGGCGCAAATTCGGCGCGCTGGTGCCCCTGTTTTTATAGTTTGGGCCGCTCTTGCCGCTTTGAACGGGTGGATCGGTTTCGCGCGGGCAGGCTACTCCCTGATGGAGGAAACGCTCGTATTCCTGTGTGTTTCTGGAGTCCCCGCCTTCCTCGCCGTATTGCTCTCCCGGCGCGTAGAAATGCTGACTGCGACAGAACCACAAGACCGTGCCAGCGGGCTTCTTATCTCTCGAGCATGGGCAAGCGAGGGTTTAGTTGCAATTTCTAAGGCGCACCGTGTTTCTTTTTCCTGGTGGTATTCGCCGGTTCCGAAGGGGGGCCAGGGGGTGAGGCGCGCTCATTGAATTAAACATGCCAAACACATCCCATCGCTTGCTCCGCGTCCACCGGTGAAGACAAATCATAGAATAATTCGGCAGGTTTCCATACTGCAATGCCGTTTTTGGAACCCAAGCCCAAGTCTGAAGAAGGGCGATTGTATATTTGCCAAACCGGATTACTAAAGATCACCGACCTCTAGAGCGTGTCTCTGCTTTTCAGATTCAGGATTCCCAGATTGGCTGTGATGTGATTCCCTGGCCTTGAGGCAGGCATGGGGGTTACAGATGGGCAAGCCACATCCAATAGAACTGCGAACGCGTGTTGTTGCGTTTGTCGATGAGGGCCATGGACACCGCGAGGCGGCGCGGCATTTCC
>NZ_JAIMIA010000091.1 GCF_019966495.1 Tateyamaria pelophila
AGACGATGTCATCAAGCAGTACCTGGAATTACATTCCGACAAATGATGCCTCCGGCGTCAGCCGGTGGTCCTTCACTTCAAAGGAAGCCACCATCCGAAAGATGTCATCCTGTATCCGTCACACCAGCAGCAAGCTAAAGGTGTGTATTGCTCGGCACGGGGATCATGCGGTCAGCCCATGGATTAGGCCCACGACCGATGACAATGTCGTCAGGCCCTCCACCAGTATGCGTCGCCTGTCCGACAGGGTAATGTCCAAGCGCAGCGCCCTGACGACGGGGCAATGTGAATCCCCCGCGTGACGGTCAGAAACCGCGCTATCCAGCGGTGGCGCTTCAATCTTCCCGGTCGCCATCAATGCCCCATGAACCTGCAAAAATGGATTTTACCAAATCCACGCTCATCATCATATCATCCATTTGCCGTCCTCTCTGCTCAATGGCCTTTAGACCACCATTCTGGCACATTGCGATGCCGTCTGGGGAAGGCGGCAACCATCCCATCGATCGATAGTGGACACTATCATCCTCTCCATCACGCACGCAGGGCAGTCACACCGGACGCATACACACTACCGTTTACGGTGCCTCTGATGTGCTGGCGCTATTTGCTCCGGGATTTACAGTTATCCGGGTTTAGAGCGGCACGAATTGTCGCGCCGCCCCCTTTTGATTTACTTTACGGCGTTTGCAAGATCAGGCGAGTCGGGCACGAGGATCGCACGCGACAGCATTCCGCCTGAGAGCACACGCGCCTTGTACCCATTCTGCAGCAGCATCCGAGTCGCGTAATAAGCGCGTTGTCCGGAACGGCAGATCACATGGATCTCCCGATCCTTCGGTAACTCGCTCAGTTGAGAGCGCAACTGGCCCAGCGGAATGTCGACAGAACCGTCGACGTTTTCCAACTCCAATTCGACTGGCTCGCGAACGTCCAGTAGAAACGCGTCTGATGGCTCAGTCCAATGCGCCACCGGCATGTCGCCGTCTTCGATGTCGCGTGCGACCATGCCGGCGAAGTTGACCGGGTCCTTGGCGCTGCCGAATTGCGGTGCGTAGCAGATCTCGGATTCAGCAAGATCATCGATCGTCGCGCCCATCTGGATGGCCACGGCAAGCGCGCTGATCCTCTTGTCCGCACCGGGGCCGTCCAGGCTCAGCGCCTGCCCTCCAAGCACCCTGCCATCGGACTTGCGATACAGGAGCTTGAAACCAACCATCTTGGCACCGGGATAGTAGCCTGCGTGGCTGTTGGGATAGAGGTAGACCTTTTCGTAGTCGGTCATCCCGAGCCGCTTGAGGGTTTTTTCGCTCGCTCCGGTCCAGGCAACGCCGCCGCCGAAAAGCCCGCAAATCGCTGACCCTTGCGTTCCGCGGAAGTGCGAGTCCCGACCGGCCAGGACATCTGCTGCAATCCGGCCCTGACGGTTGGCGGGGCCGGCCAGCGCGATCAGACTCCATTCACCGGTGACGAAATCCTTGACCTCGATGGCGTCGCCGACGGCAAAGATATCCGGGTTGCTTGTGCGCATCTGGTCATCGACCCGGATGCCCCCGCGCTCACCCAACGTCAGACCAGCGGACTTCGCCAGATCGGTGTCGGGACGCACTCCCAGCGAAATGATCACGACGTCGGCCGGATGCACCTTGCCTGACTGCGTCTCGACTTCGAGCGTGTCATTTTCTGCTTTGCGGAATTCCTTGACACCGTCGCCAAGCGCGAGCTTTACGCCGTGCGCTTCAAGATGCCCACCCACAAGGCGCGCATATTCAGGGTCAAGCGGCGCAAGCACCTGGTCCAGCATCTCGACCACCGTGACCTCAAAGCCGAGATGGCGCAGGTTTTCGGCCGTCTCCAGCCCGATGAAACCGCCACCGACCACAACGGCTCGGGTTGTCGGGCGCATCATCTGGATACCCGAATATGAATTCATGCCAGTCAGATAGGCGGTGCCTTTCTGGACCCATTCGCGGATTGCCCGCGCGTCGGGCACGGTGCGAACTTCGAATATGCCGGGCAGATCGATCCCCGGCAGCGGTGGACGCACTGTCTTGGCTCCGGGTGACAACACAAGCTTGTCGTAGCTCTCCGTCGTGACCTCGCCGGTCTGTGTGTTGCGCAGATCAATTGTCTTGGCCTTGGAGTCGATGGATACGGCTTCACAGTTCGTGCGGGTTTCAATGTTGAACTGTTCGCGGAAGGTGCGCTCGCTTGCGACCAGCAGGCTCGCCTCTTGCTCGATGACACCACCGATGTGATACGGCAGGCCGCAGTTGGCGTAGGACACATAGGGTCCGCGTTCGACCATGAGGATCTCTGCGGTTTCGTCCAGTCTTCTGAGGCGGGCGGCGCAGGATGCGCCTCCGGCAACGCCGCCGACGATAATGGTTTTCATGTGAGTCTCCCTTGTATATTTGAATAAGAAGTCATTTCTGTCCGGCCCTCGACCCTTGTGCTGACCCCGGCAACTGCTCTGTCAGCTCAGTCTCGAGTTCTCCGATCAGGTTTCGGTACTCGGCAATTACCTGGTTGTGACGCGCGTCCGAGAGCGCTTCGAAGCGCGCAAGGCTGTCACAGGCCAGGCAGTATTCCTTGCAAACGGTGCGAAACCGTTCGTCGCGCAGAAAGTGCTCGCGGATTCCCAAGGCGCGCTCAGGAAAGCGTGCAATGACACGCGACAACTCGGCATGGTAGGGCTTTGTTTCGGGATCCCGCCGTGCATTTGAGGGTTGATTGCTTGGCATGTGTGTTTACTCCATGCTCCAACCATGGCTGACGATCAACGACTGTCCCGTCAGGGCGTTGGAGCCGAACGAAGCAAAGAAGACAGCAGCCTCTGCCACATCCGCTACTGTAGTGAACTCGCCGTCGACGGTCTCCTTGAGCATGATCGTGTCGATCACCTCCTGTTCGGAGATGCCCAACTCTTTTGCCTGCTCGGGAATTTGTTTCTCAACGAGCGGTGTCTTTACGAAACCGGGGCAGATCACATTGGCGCGGACACCATGCTCTGCTCCCTCTTTGGCCACCACTTTGGAGAGGCCGATCAGACCGTGCTTGGCAGCAACGTAAGGTGCCTTGAGCTTCGAGGCCTCCTTGGAGTGGACAGAGCCCATGTAGATGATGCTGCCGCTGCCTTGTTTGTACATCTGTCGCAGTGCGGCCCTTGTCGTGAGGAACGCGCCATCGAGATGGATGGCGAGCATTTTTTTCCATTTTTTGAATTCATAGTCGACGAGTGGCGCCACGATCTGGATACCCGCGTTGCTGACCAGAATGTCCAGCGCGCCGAAGGTCTCGATCACCTTCGCCGTTCCGGCATCGACCTGCGCCTCTTCGGTCACGTCCATCGCAATGCCGATGGCAACTTCTCCGGACGGGTCGATCTCGCGCGCTGTTGCTTCGGCAGCCTCAAGATTGAGGTCGGCGATTGCGACCTTCGCGCCTTCGCGCGCATAGATGATGGCGATCTCCTTGCCGATCCCGCTGGCCGACCCGGTGATAAGCGCGACCTTGTTTTTGAGACGCATGGTTTCTTCCTCCGTTTGCAGTCCGGACACGGGACGTGTTCAGGCCAGATAATCGTGAACGACTTCGCCCAGACCGAGGGTCAGGTCGCTGATGATGTGAACTGCGCCAAGGACCTCAAGCACCGGCAGCGCCGCGACCGGCGCCAAAGCGTGCTGAAACAGTTCCAGCCCCGCAGGACCGGACCAGGCCCCCTTCACGGTCACGTCCTCAAGGTAATACCGGACCAACTCGCAGATGCGCGGGGTCCCGTCGACATGGGGAATGATCTTGAGCAGATAGCTCGGTGCGAGCAGCGACTCGAGGATCGGCCCCGTCTCGAGCGTCTTGTGCTTGTAGCCCATCGTTGCCACCGCGACCGGCACCGGGCCGTAGCGCAGCACGCCGCCAAGCGTGTCCTTCTCGACCCGCAATTCCGGATAGGCCAGCTTTTTGGGGAAGCCCCAGAGTTCCCGCCCGGCCGCGATCGGCGCATGATCGTTGAGATACATCGAATGAAAGTAGCCGCCCTTCTGGCCGCGAAAGCTGACGGGGATAACTTGTCCGCTTTCGGTATAGTCGCCGAAACCGGTCGAATCCGGCATGCGGATGAATTCGAACTTGACGATCGGGTCGGTCATTTCCAGTGGCGCAGGTATGACCGCCCGCAGTGCCTCCGGGTCGGTGCGGTAGCTGATGATGAAGAATTCGCGGTTCACGAAACGATAGGGTCCCGGCGGAAACGCCGGGCTGGTGAGGGGCATCGCGAAGGCGTTCTTTTTTACGTCTGCTTCTTCCATCTGGAAGGGGTCTCCTGTTCGAAATCAGAGATCAAAGGTTCGGACGCCGTTGCCGAGATCGGTCACACGGCAGGCCATCGGGTCGGTCATGACGTGCCTGATGTCGTCCCTGCCGCCGCCCCACAGATCGGTTACGGTGGCCCGGGAAAACTCGTAATCCTTGAAGTCGGCCGACTGGGTATCGTGGCGGTTCACCAGATGCACCAGCGACAGCGGCCCCCGGTGACTCACCGCTTCGAGCTTTTTCACGTTCGCATTGTCGCGATATTCCTTCGGCAGCATGGAAAGAACATCCGACAGTGCCCCGCGAAGCTCTTCGATCTGCCGGATCTTGTCAGCCGTGAAGCGCTGCTTGCTCTGGTACTGGATATCCTTGGCGCGTTCGGCCACCTGGTTCATGTTTCGGGGCAAGTCGCCGGTGCCGCTAAAGAGATCAACCTGCACGACCAGAGCATTGATCTGCGGGTTCTCGGCAACGTGTAGCAGGGGCGTATTCGACATGATGCCCCCGTCCCAGTACCATTCGCCGTCAATCTCGGTTGGCGGAAATGCGGGGGGTAGCGCACCGCTGGCCATGACATGGTTCGCATCAATGGTGTGAGTGGTGTTGTCAAAATAGACAGCCGCGCCCGTGCAGACATTGACGGCACCAAGCGAAAGCCGGACAGCGCCGCTGTTGATCAGATCGAAGTCGACGAGTTCATTCAACGTCGCGCGCAGCGGTTCCGTGTCATAGTAGCTGAGCGCCGCGATACTGCCGTCGGGGGCAAAGGCAGGTGGAGGCATCCGTGGCACGTAAAACCCCGGTATGCCGAACGTCGCGGCCGAAGCGGCACTCACCCGGTTCAGCCAGGGGCGCATCAGGTCCATTCCGGAAAACGGAGTAAGCTCCGGCGTCCGGCTCGAGACGAGATCCCAGAACGCCTTGAGCCGCTCAAGACGGTTCTCGGGTAAGTTGCCCGCAATGAGTGCTGCGTTGATCGCACCGATGGAGGTGCCAGCAACCCAGTTTGGGGTGAAGCCAGCTGCGGAGAGGCCTTCAAATACCCCGGCCTGATAGGCCCCCAGCGCGCCGCCGCCCTGCAGCACGAGAATCCGCTCCTCGTGTTTTCCGAACTCATCGGCCGCTCTTGCGTAGGGTGATTTCTTGGGCGTGGTTTGGGCAGGCATTTGCAATTGTCCTTGAGTTGACCATGCAAGAAACACAGTCAGGTTCTTTATGTGCGCGCTTCGGGCCAGAGCGGGAAGTACGTAACTGTTAACAACCTGCCTCTACGCGTTGCTCAGGCGATCAGCTGTACGATGATGCTGCCCCAGAGGGTCAGAATGATCTGCGCGACAGGGTAAGCGGGGGCGTACCCCAAGACCGGCAACGGGCTACCGGACCGCGCCTGCACCGCCGCCATGGATGGGGTCGACGTCAACGAACCAGCGATGGCGCCCAGCAGCAGAATGGGGTTCATCTTGAAAACGAAATGTCCCAAGAGCAGCCCTGCCAGCAAGGGTATGATTACCACGACGAAACCACCAAGCGGCAGGACAAGGCCCACTTCCATGATGGCCGGGATCAGGCTTGGTGCCGCTTGCAACCCGACCATGGCGATGAAGGAAGCGAGCCCCAGAGAGGTCATCAATGCGACGGACCCATCCGGAATGCGGCCAAAGAACGGGTTGCGGGTGCCAAGGTATCCCGTCAGAAGCCCTGCCAGCAATGCGCCCACGCTGGTTCCCAACCCCACCTCGATCCCGAAGACCGAAAAACGCATCAATACCCCGATCAGACCACCGACGAAGATCATCAGGCCCAGCACGACGAAATCCGTGGCCTGCGTCGGCTTGAGTTCGCGTCCAAGGTTCGACGCTGCCTTTGCGAGGATATCTTGTGGTCCGATCACGTCGAGCATGTCGCCACTTTCAAGCGTGATCCCCGGTGCAACCGGAATGTCATGGCCGCCCCGCGTTATCGACTTGAGGTAGAGGCCCCGCGCCCAGGGACGTGCCGCGATGTCGCGCAGGGTCTGGCCGACCACGTCCGAACCCGTGACGACAACCTTCGCGGCTTGAAATGGAATGTCGAGCAGGGCCGGATCCTCGACTTCTTGGGCCTTGGGTGACAGATGTTCGATCACCGCAGCACGCGGCCCGCTGATGGCGAGCACATCCCCCGCTTCAATGACAAGTGCGGGGTCCGCATCAAGAATCTGATCGCCCCGCCGGAGCCGCAGAACAAAGAGGCGATGCCCGGCAAAACGACGCTCCACTTCTGCGAGTGTCTCGCCGATGACAGACGCGCTTTCCGGCGTGCAGTAGGCGCGCAGCTGGAATTGGCGGTAACCGGATTCCACACCATTCTCAGGGTCGTCGATGCCGAGGCTGCGCCCCAGGTCCGCTGCGGCGGCTTGCAAGTCCACACCCAGAAGCTTCGGCCCCATGTAACTGCAGAACCAGATTGCCCCAGCTGAACCCACCACGTAGCAGACCGCGTAGCCGACTGCGACATGCGCGGTCAGGCGCTTGATTTCTTCGGCCTCCAGAGGAAGCCGTGCGATTGCCTCGCCTGCCGAGCCGATTGCCGGGCTCTGAGTCAGACCTCCAGACAGCAGGCCGGCGGCATAGCCGGGATCAAGGCCGAGAAGCCGCGCGACCACATAGGAAATTGCGAGCCCGGTGACCGTGCATGCCAGCGCAACCAAAACTGGTTGCGCACCGCCGCGTCTCAGTGCCGTCAGGAATTGAGGCCCTGCGGAATAACCAATTCCGAACAGAAACAGCAGGAAAAGATAGGATTTTGCCATGCCCGCGATTGGCACTTCCGCAAACTGGCCAATCAGCAGGCCCGCAAAGAGGGAGCCTGCCACAGGCCCGAAGGAAAAATCGCCGATCTTCACGCTTCCAATCAGATAGCCCAGAGAAATCGTCAGAAAAACCGAAAGCTCCGGGTATTCGATCATAAAGGCAGCGAGATAGGACATATTCGACCTCCGGTTTCGTGTTCAGTGGGGAATTCGTTCCTGGCAGAGGAATGTAGCGGTTTGCCGGCCCGGAGCATTTTCATGCCACAGGCCGGCATGTCCGGTCAGAACGGCAACTCTGTCGCCACATATGTCCGCGCGAGCGCCGCTTTGGCGACGCGTCGTATCGCGAGGATGAAGGCCCCTGTGCGCAGGTCGGTTTCGAACTCGGTTGCGACATCCCGTACGGCTGCGTAGGCTTTGGCCATGGTCTTGTCCAATTCCGCGTTTACCCGCTCTTCATCCCATTTGAAGTGCTGGATGTTCTGCGCCCACTCGAAATAGCTGACCGTCACGCCTCCGGCGTTTGCCAGAATGTCCGGGACGATCAGCACGCCCCGCGTGTTGAGGATGGCGTCGGCGTCGGGCGAGGTCGGTGCGTTGGCCCCTTCCACGATGATCGATGCCTTCACATCAGGCGCATTTTCGGCAGTGATGGAATTCTCGAGGGCGGCAGGCACCAGGACGTCAGCGTCCCATGTGATGATCTCCCCGCCGTCGAAGGCTGCGCCGCCCTTGAAGCCCTTGACCCCGCCATGTTCAGCGACCCAGGCGGCGAGCGCCACTGTGTCCAGACCCTTGTCGTTGCTGACCCCGCCGGTATGGTCGGCAACGGCGACAATCCTCGCGCCTTGCTCCGCGATCAGCCGGGCGGCGTTGCTGCCCACATTGCCGAAACCCTGCACCGCTACGGTTACATCGGCGAAGGCCGTGCCGGTTTCCTTCAGCGCCGCACCAAGCACATCCATCACCCCACGACCGGTTGCCGCTGCGCGTCCTTCCGAGCCAAAAAGCTCCAGCGGCTTGCCAGTCACGACGCCCGGAGAGAAGCCCGCGTATCGCGAATACTCGCTCATGATCCAGCCCATGATTTCAGCGTTGGTGTTGACGTCAGGGGCGGGAATATCGGTCAGCGGACCGATGACTTCCTTCATCTCCTGCACGAAACGGGTGGTCACCTGAAAGAGGTCTTTCTTGGACATGGACCGCGGATCGCAGTTGATCCCGCCTTTGGCCCCGCCATAGGGGATATCCACGACAGCTGTCTTCCAGGTCATCAGGTTGGCCAGTGCCGACGCGTGGTCCTCATCCATGTCCGGGTGGAAACGCAGCCCACCCTTCATGGGGCCGCGTGCGTCATTGTGCTGGACACGGTAGCCCTCGTAGCTCTGCAAGCCACCTGCTTCGCCCTCGATGACGATCTTGACCTTCACGGTTCGTTTTGGTGCCAGCAGGATCGCCCTGACATCGTCTGACAGGCCGAGCACGTCGGCGGCCTTGTGAAAGTAGGTGTGCGCATCGGACAGCATTGCTATTCCTCCCTCGGGTTCATAGAATTGAGAAGCGCCGGGCTGGCTTCATTCATCCATTTCGAATTGCGATCTGAGGTCAGACAAGTACGTTACTGTAGTTTACATATTCGGCACCGTGTGGCGCTGGCTGTCTCGACGCAAGACTTGAGCACGACAAGTTTCGTGCCTCTGAAAGGGTGAAAGCAGAATTGGGCCGGCACGCACAGATTTGGGGAAACCGGCGCGCTTTGCGGGTTGCGGGAAGGTGATGATGGTGGACCGGTCAGGGATTCAGGCAACTGATGTCAGGGCACAACTCCAAAGAATTGTGACAGCGTCCGATTTCGAAGCTTCGGACCGGAATCGCAGGTTCCTGAGTTTCGTTGTCGATAAATCGTTGTCCGGCGATGCCGCCCATATCAAGGCCTATACGATTGCCACATCCGTTTTTGGTCGCGGACAGGATTTCGACCCCCAAATAGATTCCATTGTCAGGATCGAGGCGGGTCGGCTCAGGCGCGCTCTGGAAAATTACTATTTGCGATCAGGGGCAGATGATCCAATCGAGATCAGCATTCCCAAGGGATCCTATTGTCCGAAATTCGTTCCACGCGCCGCGGATGACCGCAAAGACAGTCCGTTGCGGGTCGATCCACCGGTGTCAAGGGGAACTGCGGCACGGTCAGGTCGCAGGATCTTCGTCGCGCCGTTCGAGGAGGAAGAGGGAACTGAGGTGCGTCCGAATTTCACGCATGGGCTCATGCGGCAGATCATCGTGGGACTGACGCGGTTTACCGACCTTTTCGTATTCGGCCCGAACACAACCTTCGGAACGGGGCCCTATGTGGATCGCGTCAGGCCGAGGGCGGACCTTGAGGCCGATTTCATCCTCACCGGCGGGACGTCCCTTTCGTCAACACAGTTTTCAATCGAGGTCATGCTGATAGACGCGATCGATGGGCAGTGTCTTTGGGGCGAGACCTTCAATCGCCAGCTTGAACCCGGAGAAATCCTGCGGCTTCGCGACGAGGTGGCGAACAGCGTGGTGCGCACCCTTGCCCAGCCTTATGGTATCCTCTCCTCCAAAGCGTTGGACGTAGACGGCGACCATCCCGAAAGAATGTCATCCTACGATTGCGTCGCGCGCTTTCACACCTATTGGCGGACATATGATCGCGAGATGTTCGAGCCCGTGCGGGTTGGGCTTGAACAGGCAATTGCGACCGATCCAGGCTACGCGGAAGCCTTTGCATGCTTGTCCCAGATCTACACGAATGCCGCCCGGTTCGGTGAAGATGTGAGCCACGCTACAAAAGACCCTCTGAAACGGGCCCGTGATCTCGCGCTGCGCGCAATAGAACTTACCCCCGGGTCCAGCCGCGGCCACCATGCACTAGGACTGGCATTCTGGTTCAGTGGCAATCTCTCCGGCTCGCTGGAGGCACTTGAGAAAGGGCTTGCACTCAACCCTAACGACTCCGAAATCATGGCGGATCTCGGATTGCGCCGCACAATGCGCATGGACTGGGACAGAGGGGTGCCTTTACTGGAAGAAAGCTATGCCCGAAATCCTGCCCAGCCCAGTCCGCACCGGGTTGGATTGGTGCTCAATCACCTTGCGCATGATCGCGATGAGGCCGCATTTGACGAGGCACGCCGCATCGACGCGCCACAAGTCGTGTATGGCCATCTCCTTACGGCAGTGGCCGCAGCGCGCCTGGGCCGGTCGCAGGAAGCAAATGCTTCGATAGCATCAATTTTGGCAATCGATGCCGACTATTTTGACCGCATCGTCGAAGACCTCCAGAGCCGAAACCTGCACAGTGACCTTATCGAGATCATAGTCGCAGCACTCCCCGAGCTTGGATTTGAAGAGTACCAGAAGACTGGAAACTGGAACCGCCGATAGGCCGCTCGGGGACAAGCGCGGCTATCGGCCGTGGCGGCGTCACGTGACCTGTGCGGGAGGTCCGAAAGCACATCCGTGCAGCTCAAGTGCACGTGCGGCGGGCGGCAACTCAGCAAAGCTTATGTGACATCACTGGGCGCTCGGTCGGCCTTGGCCGTTACAGTAACGTACTTCTTCAACGTGTGGGTATGGTACACGAACAGGGGGTAGCTACGAAGGACAGTACATGTACACACATTTGAACAAGAGCCCGCCCATCAAGCTGGTCTTGATATGCGCCCCAAAGACACGACCGTCGTTCAGATGCGGCCTGACCACAACGCATGCTTTCGGGACAGCTGCCAAGTTTACCGACTGCCCAGACAAGAACCACTAGGGTTCGAGCGATCCGGCGGCGCGGGAACGTTGGACGTTTCCGTAGACCGTCAGGCGCTTGATGGGGAGCTTGCCGCCGGGATTACTGGACCCTGCCAGAGAGTTCCCATATCAAGAACCGGGTTCGCCGTTGCTCCGGACATGACCATCCGAAGCGGTCTGCCAGCTCTTCGAGACTACCGAAAAATCAACATGCCAGGCCGTGCCCCCCATGCCCTACGAACCCGTTGCAATCATCGCCATCTTCGCATTTGCCTACAGCGTTTTGGCCGCGCGCTTTGAACGGTCTCTGATCAACGGCGCCGTGGTCTTTATGGGGTTCGGCGTGGCGATGGGGCCCATGGGCCTGGGCTTCTTGGAAATCAATGCGACCGGAGGCGACTTTCGCACCATAGCCGAAATCACTCTGGCGCTTGTCTTGTTCGTCGATGCCTCCCAGGCGGATCTTGGTGTTCTGTCCAAGAGCCGCCGCATTCCCCAACGGTTGATCCTGATCGGCCTGCCGCTCACCATCTTGCTTGGTTTCGGTATCGGAGTTTTGGTCTTTGCTGATCTTTCGCTGATTGGCGTGGCAATCCTGGCGACGATCCTGGCGCCCACGGATGCCGCGCTCGGCAAGGCGGTTGTGACCAACGAGAATGTCCCGGTCGAGGTTCGCGAGGGGCTCAGCTTTGAAAGCGGGTTGAACGATGGTGTTTGCGTGCCCGTCTTCCTCACTTTTCTTGCCGTCGCGACCCTCGGCAGCAACGAGCAGCACGAGTACGGGTTGCTGATTAAACTGCTCGTAGAGGAACTCGGGATTGGTGCCGTGGTTGGCGCCGGGCTGGCCCTTGTCGGAGCATATGTCGTCCGGCTCTGTCGGGGGGCGGGCTGGACCACGCAGAGTTGGCTGCAAATTCCGGTGATCGCCCTTGCCATCGGGTGTTTCGCCACCGCCCAGGCGCTGCATGGCAGCGGCTTCATTGCCGCCTTTGTCGGAGGTCTGGTCTTTGGCGGGCTGATACGGACCGGCAAGCATGAATTGGTGCGGCCGGCCGAAGGCGTGTCGGATGTTTTTGCTCTGGTGACCTGGGTCATATTCGGAGTTGCCATCGTCGGACAGGCCCTGCACGGGTTCACCTGGGAAGTGGTCGTCTATTCCGTCAGCAGCCTGACCGTTGTCCGGATCCTGCCGGTTCTCCTGTCCTTGATCGGGATTGCGCTGGATACGCCGGAGAAGCTGTTCATCGGCTGGTTCGGCCCAAGGGGGCTGGCCACCTGCGTTTTCGCGGTGATGGTCATCGATTCAGGTATTCCGGGCGCCGAAACGATTGTTTCGACAGCGGTATGCACGATTTTTCTGAGCGTGCTCGCCCACGGGATCTCGGCACGTCCATTCGCGATCTTGTTGGCCCGAAATGAGACGCGCCCCAAAGGCGTGACACAATCGGAGTAATCAAGGTTGATGTGCCTCGGATCACGGCCTACGACAGCAAGGGCGGTGGGACCGCGCGTTGGTAACAGTAACGTACTTCCGCAGTCTTGCGGGTTCATGACTGTGTAGACCAATGCCGTAGGCGCGGACCGATATCCGCTCTCCCGATCATTTGGAACGGGGAGAGCAACGAAACAAAGAGGATCACTGGAATGAAGACAACGGTTTGGCTATCGGGCCTTTTGGCGCTGCTTCTGTTTGGCTGGTATCTGGTCGCCGACCGGATTACGCCCTACACATCGAACGCTCGATTGAAGACGATCGTTCTCGACGTTGTGCCGCAGGTTTCGGGCTATGTCGCGGCACTTGCGGTCAACAACACCGAGATCGTGGAATCCGACGATCTGCTGGCGCAGATCGACCAGCGGCCCTATCTTTTTCAGGTGGAACAAGCCCGCGCGGCGCTGGCGACGGCGACCCAGAATGTCGGGGCCGGGTCTTCGCAGGTGGAGATTGCCCAAGCTGGCGTGACACAAGCGAAGATAATTCTGGAAAACGCGCAGGTCCAAAGCGATCGGGTCGTTCAGCTTGAGGCAAAGGGCGTTGTCGCACATGCCTATGGCGACAACGCACGCGCCGAACTCGCCGCTGCGAAATCCCAGATGTCTGCCGCCGAGTCTGACCTGGAACGCGCCAAACGCCAGCTTGGTGCCGAAGGCGCGGATAACGCACAGATCCAGAACGCCGTGGCGGCCCTGTCTGCGGCGGAACTTGGGCTCGAGTGGACGGAACTGCGGGCGCCCATGCGCGGTGTGATCATTGATATGACGGTCGGCAAGGGCACTTTCGCCACGGCGGGCAAGACGCTCATGACGCTTGCCTCTCTGGACGAGGTCTGGGTCGAAGCCTACATGACCGAAAACAACATCGCGAATATATCGGTCGGCGATCCGGCGGAGATTACGCTCGACCTTTATCCCGGACGGATCTTCCCGGGAACGGTCAGCAGCATCACCATGGGCGCTGCTGTCGGGTCTGATCTCGGGGATCTCCCAACGCCGCCAAAATCAACCGGCTGGATGCGCGATCCGCAAAGGTTCCCGGTCCGGATCAGCATGACCGGCTATGAGATCGGGAGCGAGTCGCACGACACGCGGCGCCTGTTGAACGGGCAGGCAGATGTGATCGTCTACACCGGCGACAATGGCTTTCTGAACCGGATCGGGGCGGGATGGATCCGCTTCATGAGCTGGCTCTCCTATGCCTACTGACTTGACGGCAGACGTTTTGGCCGACCGTTCCGACGCTGGCGCGATATTGGATCAGCGCCGCCGGAACAGGCGCACCCTGCGCGTGGCATTCGGAGTGACGATAACGTTTCTGATCGCGCTCTGGTTTGATTGGACGCTCGGATACCTCGCCCCGGCCTTCGCCGCGCCGTTGCTTCTCGCGCCAGCCGCACCGTCTTTGTCCACGATGGTCCGGATACTGGTCATGACCATGCTTGTGGTCGTCGCGTTCTATTTTGTCGCGGGATTCGCCCGCGCTTTTCCGTTCTTCTTCTTATTGGCGATGTGGCCCGCCCTGTTTGCCACCTTGCTCTTCATGGAACGGCAGGGGTCGCCTCTCATCGTGTTGCTGCTCTTGCTCGGGTTGATGTTCCAGCCGATGGTTGCGAAGATCTCGATGGAGCTGTCCTGGAACGTCGGTATGTCCTCGTTCTGGAACATTGGCGTGTCGTTGGTCGTCACGCAGGTGATGTTTGTGGTCTTCCCACCCTTGCCCGGTCAGCCGAAACCACCGACCAAGCCGAAAGTGTCCGACGCCGAAGCGAGGCGACGGGCCGCCATTATGACCGTAATCACCGGCCTTTATACGATGGCCTATTTCGGCTTCGACTGGACCAACGTCCACACCCCCATCTACATCGCGATCTTTATCCAGCAGATCAGCCTGGCCGTGGGCCTGAAGATGACCAAGGGGATCATGGCCGCCAACGTGTTTGCGGGCCTCATCGGATGGGGGATGTACGAGCTGTTCGTGATGGTGCCCAACCTGTTCTTCGTGGCGCTCCTGACCCTCACTGTTGTTCTGCTGTTCGCGCGGGTCATGACGTCGGATTCGCCGCTCGCTCCGCTGGCCGGGGGCGCGCTGAATGTGCTGGTTTTCCTTGTCGGCAGCGCGATGATTTCCTGGGGCGACGATCAGACGGACAAATTCATCGACCGCCTGGGTGAGATTGGCATGGCCGCGATCTATGCAATTGCGGCGCTTGTCGTCCTGCAAGCCCTGTTCCCGCCAAAGCCTCCCGGACCACTGAGGCGCAGGCCGGGGCGCGGCGGAAAGATTTTAGCCATCAAGGATTCCAAGGGAGTCGGCAGCCGTGCTTGATTTGTTGATGAAAGTTTCCCTGGTCCTGTTCATGGCGGGCTCTCTGCTTGACATGGGCCTCGGGCTGAAGCTGCGCGATGCCTTGATCGGTCTTCGAGATGTCCGGTTCCTGGGCTTTGGATTGGTCTTCGGCTTTGGTTTCGGACCGATCCTGGCGCTTATCCTGACGTGGGTCATCCCGCTGGAGCCCTCCTATGCCATCGGCCTGCTGTTGATCGGCCTGACGCCCTGCGCGCCATTCCTTCCCGGTATGGTGACCAGAGCGCATGGCGACATGAACTATGCAGCGGCGATGTTGCTCCTGGCTGCTGTCGGAACCGTCGTGATCCTGCCGTTGGCCGTGCCCTTCGTGGCACCGTCGCTGACCGCCGATGTCTGGAGCATCGCCAAACCGCTCCTCGTTGTCGTGCTTCTGCCCCTGATCCTGGGTATCGCGATTTTTGACCGTGCGCCCGCGGCAGCCGCAACGATCCGCCCGATCGTCAAGAAGGTCACGGCCGCAGCCACCATCGCCGTGCTCATCCTCTGTGCGGTGCTCTATGGAAAAGGCTTTGTCAGCACCTTCGGCAGCTATGCTATCGGTGCCCAGATCGTTTTCTTCACAGTTATAACGGCGGCCAGTTACCTGCTGAGTGGTGGGTTGTCCCAGTCCCGCCGCAGCGTGCTGGCCCTCGGCATGTGCACACGCAATGTCGGTGCGGCCATGGTTCCGCTGTTTTCCGCGGCCGCTGTCGACCAGAGCGCCATGATCATGGTCGTTCTCGGCGTGCCCATGCAGCTGATTTTTTCCCTCCTGGCTGCCCGCTGGTTCGCTCGGGACGCGAGGAAACAGTAGTGTCACAAGCTTTTGGAACCCTGTTGGCTTTGTTGCACAAATCGTCCTGAGGTCGAGTTCCCCCTTACCCCAGATGGATTCAGCCTACGGCGAGGGTATGGGGTATACCGAGAGCTGTGAAGCCGGTTAGGATCGCGGCGCGGATTTGGATCTCCGCCACCTGACGATCGAAGTCGCGCGCCGAGAGACGCTGACCGAGCAATTTCAAGCAATGCATCTTCGTTTCGACGCGGCTCCGGCGGTGGTATCCGGTTAGGTTTCGCCACAGGGCCCGGCCCAGATACCTTGAGGATCGCACCGCTTCGTGGCGCGCACGTGCTCCTGGTTATCGGGTTTCCACATCTTCGCATTCTTGCGCGGCGGTATGACAGTATGAGCGTTGCGGGCTGCAATCGCGTCATGGCACTTACGTGTGTCTAAGCACCGTCCGCCGTGACGCTGCCGATGTCCTCATCGAGCGGCATCTGGCTGAGCATGTCAGGCAACATGGGCGGATCGCCAATGCTGCTGCTTGTGACCCCGATTGCGCGAAACTCCAATGTTGCTTCATCACCGCCGATATGGAGCTTACGCTACAGACGGCGCTTGTGGTCGACATGTTTACGGGCATTCCATTCCCCTTCGCCCTCAGCTTTGGTTCCTGTGCTGTCCACGAGCAGGTGCAACGGCCCTTCGGAGCCCTTGTAAGGAATGGCAACAGACAGCGTTCTTTGGCGGCGGCACAGGGTACTGAAGTCCGGTACCGACCAGTTCAGCCCGACAAGCTTGAGCAAGCTCTCTACAAACCCGGTCGTCTGCCTCGAGGGCAATCCGAACAGCACTTTGCAGGTCAGGCAGGCCTGAATAGGCGCACGGCTGTAGGTTTGCTGACGCTCCCGCCGCCCAGAGGCTTCCGCCTTCCAAGTCATCTCCGGATCGAACCGGATCAATAACGATCCCCGCTGCTTCAGGGAATGGTTTTACTCTGCCCAGTTCCAGATCTTGTACATCGTTGGTGTCCAGCTACTCATAGCGGCCAGCTATCACGCTGGATTCACGCCGTGAATCCTATCACGCACAGTTTGTGCAACAAGACCGATATGACTCCTCCAACCATTCTGCCTTTCTTGGCACGTGTTTTGATAGCATGAGATCTCAATTTCGTTTTCCCGAGAAAACTCGTGAAGAGCCGCCGTTCGTTGCGCTTTGAATGAGCCACTTCTCAGCGATGTAAAGCAGCGACTGGTAGCACAGTCAAATATCTGCTTCAAATGGCGCCAAACAGGGAGTTGCCAAGAATGGAAAAACGACAAGTTGGTCAGACCGGGCTTGCGATTGATACGCTTGGACTAGGCGGCGCACCTCTTGGGGGAAATTTTGTTGATCTCGACTACGCTCAAGCAGCGGACTTGATACGAACCGCCAAAGAAGCTGGAATCAACTACTTCGATACCGCTCCGTGGTATGGGTTTGGAAGGTCCGAGCGTGTCATGGGCGATATGCTTCGCGGCTCGGAATATGTACTTTCCGACAAGGTCGGAAGACTTCTTCACCCGGGCGCGGTCACAAATCCGATGGATTTTGGCATGATTGACCCGTTACCGTTCCACGTTGTTTACGACTACGGATACGATGGCATCATGCGCGCCTACGAGGACAATCTTCAGCGCCTCGGGCTCGACAAAATTGATATCCTGTTTGCTCACGACATCGGCGTTTTCCAGCATGGTGAGGAAAACGCGCGCCACTTTCGAGATTTGGAAAAAGGCGGTTATCGCGCAATGGATGAGTTGCGCAAGGCCGGGCAAGTCAAAGCAATTGGACTGGGTGTTAACGAGAACGAAGTCTGCATGGATGCCCTGAAAATCGGGAACTGGGACGTTTTTCTATTGGCCGGACGTTACACTCTGCTCGAGCAGACGCCACTGGACACGCTTTTCCCAGCCTGTCTTGCAGCGGGGACATCGATTATCTGTGGGGGTCCTTTCAATTCCGGCATTTTGGCGGGCCGGGACATGTGGAACTACGCAAGGGCACCCGCTGAAATCATACAAAAAGCGCGTGCGCTCGGTGCTGTCGCCGACGCGTTTGCGGTTCCTCTGCCGGCCGCGGCGCTGCAGTTCCCACTGATGAATGATATTGTCAGTTCTGTGATACCGGGCCCACGCGATAAGGGCGAACTGGAGCAAATCATCGACTGGTTTGAAACACCGATTCCAACGGAGTTCTGGGCGACGTTAAAATCAGAAGGTCTGATTGACCAAGCGGCGCCTGTAGCGTCCCGCTAAAAGAGAACCTGTAGACCCGCATTCCCCAAGTAGATCTCTGATTTCGCTGTCTTGAACGTGATATTTTCTATATATATCATGGCGTTGGTTGCTGCGGAGGATGTGTTTCATGGATCACCCAGAGGGTGCGGGCTTGCAGCGGGCAGATCGTGTGGATTTTGACCCTCGCGTGCGGCTGGAATTCCGGGGCGCTCAGCTCAGTTCGGATGGCGGCCTTCTGGTGATGCGCGAGCTTGATGACGCGCTCGGTCTGTCCAATCTGGCGTCTGCTGCCCTGTGCGATAATCGCCGTGGCAAGAACACGATCCACCGGCTCGACGGGCTGTTTCGGCAATCGGTCTACGGCCGGTTGGCAGGATACGGGGACGTCAATGACGCCGACCGTCTCGCGCTCGATCCCGTGATGCGCCAGGTTGTCGGTGGCCGTGCCGTCGATGCGCATGCCGCATCCACGTCGCAGATGGGCCGGTTCGAGACCGAGGGACTGGCGACCGCAGAGAACCGGGCGGCTCTGTCTGA
>NZ_JAIMIA010000092.1 GCF_019966495.1 Tateyamaria pelophila
CACAAGACCGCAAACGTGTTGGGCGCGATGCCCAAATCCCTGCATGAAAAAGCGAAGTCTGATCTCCAGGATATCTGGATGGCGGAGACAAAGAAGGAGGCGAACGCGGCCTTCAATCTCTTCGTAGAAACCTACGGCGTGAAATACGAACGCGCGGTGGCCAAGTTGGTCAAGGACCGCGACGAGCTGTTGGCCTTCTACGACTTCCCGGCGGAGCATTGGAAGCACATCAGGACCACGAACCCGATCGAAAGCGTCTTTGCCACGGTCAGGAACAGGACGCGTAAAACCAAGGGATGTCTGAATCGCAAGACCGCGCTTGCCATGGTCTTCCGGCTGATGATGTCAGCAAAGAAGAAGTGGCGAAAGATCTCCGGACCAAACCGCCTGCCCGAAGTCATTCAGGGGGTTGAGTTCAAGGATGGGATCAAGCAACTTCAAAACGCCGCCTGATGAAGCCCGTCACCAACTTTTGGGCATATCTCGCGTAAACCTCTGGATTGCTGGAGTAAATCCGCATATGTGAGTGCTGCGGCACGAACTGAGTCGCGACAACATCACGTGCAGTACGCAGTACAATGTGTCTCACCATGAATAGTGTTGCAAATGAAGGACGGTTCAATCCACCTTCGGGTGTGGCGACTATGCATCGCTTTGCAGAGCTCGCTCCAAGCGCTGGTAGGGAACAAGTTTTTCGTATTGAACTGATGTGTGTTGTTGCTTTAGGGTCCCACGCAGAGAACAGGCTTAAAAAATGTATCGGAGATATAAATGAACAAGATGGTAAATGAGGGCTTCGCTGAGCCGGTGGAAAATCCGGCACTCACAAAGCTTATGAAGGCGTGGGAAAGCAAGCAGGCTCGCGTTGCCAAGCAGGCGAGTGGTTTCGGCCTTATGGCAGTATCGCTGGCAGCTTGTAACAGCAGCAGCGGCGGCGGCGGCGGCGGCGGTAATAAGCCTGATCCGGAAACGGAAGGCAATATCTTCAACCTCACAACCGGCGCGGACACTCCGCTCACCTTGGAAAGCGCTGGCGATTCCGGCATTCTGGGTGATATTTTCAATGCAGTCCTCGGCCTGGGCAACGACGGATTGTTAGGCGTGCAGACGCTGCAAACTCCCGATATTCTGGTTGGCACTGATGAAGAAGATGTGCTGAACGCTGACCTGAACGGCACAGGCGCAGGGGGAGAGTATGCTCGCCCGTCAATTAGTGACATTGAAATTTACTTCCTGACACCTTTCGAAACTCTTGTTGATACCGACGCAGATGAGAATCAGTTTGGTGGATCTGATGCAGGTTTGGATCTCGGCCGGGCATCTGGTTACGAGCAGCTGTGGATGATTGATAATAACAGCAGCGATCTTGATCTCGTAAATGTTGGCGAAGTCGCAGTGCTTGGCTTGTGGAACGTGACAGGTGGGGATCGCGCCACCTACGATGTGGAATATACCAGCGCGGCCATTCCGGAGTTGTTGGCATCTGGTCAGACTGTCGTTGCGATTGGTGTTGGAACCTCTGCGGAGTCAGGTCTAGTTGAGTTGGATATCACCGCTCCGTTTGATGAGGGTGATAACATCAGCACCCTTACTCTAGACGTTTCAGATACAGTGCGTTTGTATTTCGACAATGATGGTGCGGACATGTCGATCTTCAACATCGTCGGCTCGGGCGTGACCGAACTGAAAGGTGAAGACTCCTTCGAAAATCTCGAAGAGCTGGATTCGACTGGTTATGAAGGTGATCTGACACTGGATGTAAGCGGCAGCGAAATTCTGACTTCAGTTGAAACCGGGGGCGGCGACGACTTTATCACGGTCCTTCAGGATGTCCTTCAGGATGACCTTGACGATGAGATGGATGTTCTTCTGTCGGTTGACTTGGGCGGCGGCGTCGACATTCTCGAAATCGCCTCTGAGTCATCTGATTGGGATTATTGGGACAACTATGGAGATGATTATGATCCTGGTTATGATGACTTCAACGGCGACGACATAAGCGCGCTTGACTTCACAGGTGGCGTCACTGGCGTAGAGAACATTGCGTTCCGCGATCACGTCCATCTGGGTGGTCAAGGTGGCCACATGGGTGGTAAAGATGCATTTGGCCCCATGGGTGGTGAAGATGATCCTACGGTCCTGGATTTGGAGGGCGTATCGAATGATTTGGAAGCTATTTGGTTCTTCGACGGCATTGACGGCGGAGAGGATGGAAAGGGAAGCAGTTCCGATTCGTATAGTTCCGGGGAGGATTCAGATCCCGATTTGACGCTAGCGAACTCGCCTGTCGATGATCTGATCATCAATTCTACCTACATCGATGATCTTTCTTTGGACGTTGGAAACGTCGTTAACCTGACTGTCAACGTTACCGGCGATGAGGGCGAGGATAGCAGCGATTACTATCCTGAACTTGACCTTGATGACATCGTGGGCGACTCTCTGCAAACACTGACCCTGACCCAAACCACCCCCGACGGTGAGGTGGGCGGCGTTATCTGGCTGGATATCGAAAGTGATGAATACAGTAATGTAAGCTCGCTACAGTCCGTTTCGGTAAACGCTGCTGGCATGGCAAATGTCGTCATTGACGCAGATGCGCCAACCTCTGATATGGACGCACTTGTTGATGTTACTGTTGTGGCTGGTGAAGACGCCACGCTGAAAATGGAAGGACGTTGGGAAAACGTTCAGCAAGAGCAGGTTATTTCGGTCGAGTGGAGTAGCAGCCCCGGCTCGTTTGGTGACGCTGAACTCGTTCTGGACATTCCTGGCTTTGGTGAAGTGACCCTAGACGAAGGTAATTACGGTAACATTGGCGCCAACAACAGCGGCGATCCATTCTTTGGCACTGGCTATACAGCAACCAAGAGCGTCAACCCGGATGGTCTCGACATCACATTGACCAAGACAGGCATGGCTGGCGCAGTACCTCCCATTACCATCGTGAGCTTTAATGACGATGGTTTGATCGGCGCTAGCGTTAGTACTGAAGTCACAAAAGAGGGTAATTTGCCCGGTGGTATGGACGCACTTGAGACTGTGGTGGTTGAAGCCGGACAGGATGCATACGTTGATCTGGATGATATAACTGGCAACTTCACTCTGGATGTCACAGCAGTCGATGATGCTTTTATTGACACTCTCTTCGGCAATAATGGCGTGGCTAAAACGGGTGTGACGGAGATGACCGTCACAGTTGGCACCAAGGTCGAATACGACGATGAGGATCCGAACGACTTCGTAAACGCTGGCACCGATATCGCCGTGCTCGATCTAGAGGATAACGCTTCGCTTGAAACTCTGACGGTTTCCGGTGCCCGTACGAATATCGATATTGTAGGAGACCACACCAGCTTGACCACCGTCGACCTGACGGGGGTCACGGAAGAGTTTAGCGTACAAGCGAATACCGCTGACTACGCCGAGAACGGCCAAGTGCGGTATCTGATTGGTGGCACATCGTCGGAGATCAAAAGCGATGTAGGTGATAGCCAACTTTATCTTTCGGACACAGCTGTAGAGGTTCGTGAAATTGTGACCTTTACCGAATTGGATTTCGGAACGGTTGTGATCAACAACTTCGTAGACGATGAGGCAGACCCGGATGAAACCGATCGCCTCGACGTGTCTCAGCTGGGCTATACAAACGCAGGCCAGTTGGACTTCGAGGAAGGTGATTACGACGAGGAAACTGGGATATTCACATCCGGCTCCGGTGAGGATATCCGGGTGACTGACGGTGTTGCTGATGATGGTGTAGATATGAGTGGCGAAATTATCTTCATCAATGTCGACGCTGATGACCTGCAGGCCAATATCATCTATTGATCCGCTTACTACTTACGAAGATATGACTTGAAAGGGGGCTTCGGCCCCCTTTCTCTTTTCTCAAGCCTTTCAGAGGAGTTCGCCATGTCGACCTACGTTCCGCTGAACCGAGAACAACATGACCGCCTGCGTCTGGCACAGACCCGGTCTTATGCACCTTTCCGGACCGTCACCTCGGTTCCTATCATCCTTGACGAAATGACGATGGCAGCGCGGGAATACCCAATCCTTTTCCCCGAAGGAGAGGCGCAGATGCCCTTCGTTTTGATGGGCATGACACCCGAGACCAACGCCTTCGTTGATGAGGCTGGGAACTGGCTGGCTAATTATATTCCTCTGGATGTGCGTAAATACCCGTTTGGTCTGTCGGCCACGCCCGCTGCGGCTTCTGGTGCCGAGGCTGTGGCCGAGGACGAGGGCAAGACCCGCTATACGCTGTGCATTGACCCTGAAGCGCCAGATCTGGAGGATCTGGATGGCCCTTTGGTGTTCCAGCCTCAGGGCGCTCTCTGCGATGGAGCCAAGGCCCGCGCTGATATCGCCCAGAGGCTCCTGGAACGCAGCGCAATTACAAAGGCCCTAGTGCAGGTGCTGGAGGATGCGGGATTGCTTGTACCGCGCGAAATCTCGATGAACCTTGGGTTGGAGAAGCGCAGGCTACGTGGGTTTCGGGTGGTTGATGAGAAGAAACTCAATGCGCTGTCGGACGAGGACTTTACGAATTTGCGCAACAAGGGCGGTCTTCCGCTGGTTTATGCGCAGCTGATGAGCATGGCCAATCTAAGACTGGGACCATTGGCGGGTCAGAGAAAGTCTGCGCCTGTTGATGCGGGTTCAGATCAGCCCAGCAGCCAAGATTTTGACTTGAGCGGCTTTGCCGATGATGAGGACTTCGACATATTCCACTAGAGCGACCAGCCTTTGGGACTGGCACATTTTGTCGGCTCGCCGGCTGGTGCAATCTGCTCTTGACCGTATAAAGGTCTTGCAGCTGAAGGAGCTTTGGTAGACAAACTTGAGCAAGAAACACCCTTAGTACAGGGTGTGCGAGCAACCATGATCTCTCGGGCTGATAAGGTTCCAAGCCTCATATTTGGAGCCAATACCGAACGTTTATCATTAGACTCGGAACGCAAAGCAACCAAATATGACTTTCATTCCCTGTCACCGATCGCTAGTCATCCGCATGTTATAATCTGATAATCTACCGCCTCACAGTAAAGTTAAGGCTGTATGTTCACATGGAAAAGACGAGGGGGTGGCGCGATGAGCGAAGCCGAGAACGACACCAAGACAGACAGCGGTTTGTCGGATGTCATACAGCAGTTTCCCAGTGACGCTCCTCAAGAAGATAGCGCGAAGTCTTCAGAAGAGTCTCACGAACACACGTTTGAGCGGGAGAGAGAGCATAAATTGCTTCTCTGTGTTCAACGCATTCTTCGTGACAATGGGTTCAATTACAGCGAAGCGGCGATCCGAGATTTACCAGACCTCTCGCAGGAAATGTTCAACCCGCGTGACGCGGTCTCAGCCTTGTCGAACAGCGGATTTGTAGCCAGTTGCGGCGAGTTGAAGCCTTCAGAAATTACGGATGGGCACTGTCCACTTATTGGGTTCTCCAAAGAAGGAGACGCCTTCCTCATTCTGGCTGTGACGCCTGATGGTCTTCGAGTCGCGGATCCAGCTTCTGGCTTTAAGGAGCGCACTGTAAACAAGAAAGCGTTCTCAGGCGAATTTAACAACTTTGTTGTTTTGGCATTGCGTAAGCCTGAAGTGAAGGGAAACTCTGAAAAATCAAATTGGTTTTGGGGATCTTTACGTCAAAGCAAGTGGCTTTATGCACAAGTTCTTATTGCTGCTGCACTATCGAACTTTCTTGGACTGTCAACGTCACTCTTCATCATGGTCGTTTATGACAGGGTTGTGCCGAATGAGGCGATTGAATCTCTCATTGCTCTGACCATAGGTATCTTGATCGCGCTAGGCTTTGATTTTGTTATTAAATCTCTTCGAGGTAACTTCATTGACCGTGCCGGCAAGCGGGCTGACAGCCGAATGTCACGTCTGATTTTTGATAAGTTACTCGCCATGCGACTTGATCAGCGCAAAGAGCAATCGGGAGCACTCGCAAGTGTGGTCCGCGAGTTTGAAACTTTGCGTGATTTTTTCACCTCAGCCACCTTGGTTGCTGTTGTCGATCTACCCTTCATATTTTTGTTTATTTGGGTAATTTCAATTATTGCAGGTCCGCTGGCTCTCGTGCCTCTCATCGCAGTCCCTCTTGTCATTATTACCGGCCTCGTCATCCAGCCGTTTTTAGCCCGTCTTGCATCAGGTTCAATGGACACATCGATGTCAAAGCAGGCCATTCTTGTGGAAACCCTGAATGGTCTTGAAACCGTGCAGGCGACAGGGTCTGGCCGTTTGATGCGTAAGCGGTTTGAGGAAGCCGCCGCCTCTCAGTCAGAAATTGGGCTGAAAAGCCGTATACTGACCCAGTTCGCGGTCAATTCTGCTGCCAGCATCCAGCAGCTTGCACAGATCATGATTATCTTCTTTGGCGTGTTTTTGATTAGTGAAGGTACCATAACCATGGGTGCAATGATTGCTGCAGTTATTCTGAGCGGTCGGGCCTTGGGTCCTTTGGGCCAGCTCGCGTCAGCGATGTCCCGTGCCAACAATGCGCGTCAGTCGTTTCGGTCACTGAACCGCTTGATGAATGAAGACACTGATGCGGAAGAGCTACAGCAACGGTTGAGCCGTCCGCGGTTGTCCGGGGACATTGAGTTCAAAAACGTGTCCTATACGTTTCCAGGGGCGAAATCTCCTATCATCCGTAATTTGTCACTAAAGATACCCGCAGGCCAGAAGGTCGCGCTTGTTGGGCGGATGGGGTCTGGAAAATCCACTTTGGCACGTCTTGCATCGGGCTTGTTACAACCAACGGAAGGATCGGTTCTTATTGATGGTGTGGATTTGCGCCAGATTGATAAGTCGGACCTGCGACGAAATGTTGGCGTGATGTTGCAAGAGACGTGGCTGTTTTCAGGGACTTTGCGTGAAAATATCCAGATGGGGTATTATGAATATGAAGACCATTATATCTTGGATGTTGCCAAGATTGCCGGTGTCGACGACTTTGTCGCCAGCCACCCTAGTGGGTACGATTTGGTATTGAGAGAACGTGGGGAAGGACTGTCGGGTGGACAGCGTCAATCGATCAACCTTGCTCGGGCTTTGCTACATAGCCCTAATCTTCTCGTTCTTGATGAGCCAACGAGCTCTATGGATACAGCGACTGAGAAGTCCGTTCTTGATCGCCTCAAATCTTGGCTTGAAAACAGAACATTGCTCGTTGTGACCCACCGAAATACATTGCTACGTCTTGCCGATCGAGTCCTCGTCATGGATCAGGGCAACGTCATGGCTGACACAACACCAGAGCGCTTGCAGGCTGCAAACAAATAAAAGGTTTCGATCATGTCGGCGACAGACTTCAAAAAGATGTCCAAGGAGATGTCAGGGCGTGAGGGCGCGCGTAACTCTCTCGTCTTGTTCATAGTCATTGCTTTTCTTGTGACCCTGGGGATTTGGGCTTACTTAACTGAATTGGACAACGTGACACGCGGTGAGGGGCGCATTGTTTCAGCAATGCAGAACCAAAAAATTCAAGCATCTGAGGGTGGAGTCATCTTGCGGCGGTTTGCCACGGAGGGTGCGGTGATATCTGAAGGCGATATCCTTTTTGAAGTGGATCCGATTGATGCCAGCAGTGAACTGAACCGGTACTTACAAAGGTTTGCGGCTATGGAGATCAAGGAAACCCGGCTGCGCGCTGAAATTTCTGGCGACACCCCAACGTTTTCATCCGAATTGCGCGCGCGCGCACCATCCGTAGCTGCGAGCGAAGAAAGCCTGTTTCAGGCGCGTAAAAGTGAGTTGCAGGGTGCATTGGCGATTCTGGATCAGAGGCTCCTTCAAAAGGAGCAAGAGCTGAAAAGCTCAGAATTTTCAGTGGAAACTTCTCTCAACACACAAGAGTTTTTGCAAAGAGAGATCGAGGTCATGGAGCCTTTGGTGGCTGAAGCCATTGCACCTGAAACGCGCCTCTTAGAGCTGCGTCGCGAGTTCGAGCGCACCCGAGGTCAAGGACAAGGCGCTGTAACAGACATTGCACGCGCTGAGGCGGGTATTGCTGAGATTCGGAACGAAATCCAAAACCGCCGTGACACCTATCTGTCGACGAGTATGTCGGAATTGGCAGATGTTGTTGCTGAAAAAGCAGAACTGGGAAAAATCATACCTTCGTTAGAAGAGCGGGTTGGGCGTACAATCATTCGCGCGCCGGTTGATGGGATTATCAACCAGATCAATTTTCTCACCACAGGGGGCTATGTTAATCAGGGCGATGTGATGTTGGAGTTGGTCCCGACCGGGGGCCAGCTAATCATTGAAGCCAAAATCAAACCGCAGGATATCTCGAAGATCAGGGTGGAGGATCAAGTTCGAATACGCTTCTCCGCGTATGATTCAACACGGTATGGCACAGTGGATGGTGAGGTTGTGAGCATGAGCCCGGATGCGATCAGAGACCAGGAAACTTCCGAGACCCATTATATTGTTACCGTCAAAATTACTGGAACGCTTGAGGAAAGTGATGGGACTGAAGTGACTTTCATCCCAGGCATGACCGCGACGGTGGATGTATTGTCTGGCAAACGAACTGTTTTGGAATATCTCTGGCAGCCGATATCTCGCGTCAAAGAACTTGCGTTACGCGATTAAGCGTAATGATTACATCCCGTCAGGGATGTATGGGTGCCTTTTGAACAGGTCCATGAGTTATGCAAGTCTTTCACACAGGGCCCGCCCAAGATCGCGGGCTACCGGGATCAGCAATGACCAGCCGCACCGCTTGGTAGGGGCACACTCAGTCGGGGCGGCAACCACAAAAGACGTTCCTTAACAAGGCTAGGACTCGATCAAAGGTCCACTCAACGAGGTTTCCGATGAAGCGTCTACTATTTATCGTTTTGCTTTTACCCCTCTTAGTCTGGGGCGTGCTTTGGGTCTTTGCATCTACAGCGGTTTCTCAGGCGATCGAGTCCAACCTGAAAGGGCGCAGTTTTGACGGCGTGGCGGTCAACGTAAATGAATACACTGTCAGTGGCTTTCCAACGTCTCTGAATGTTACGCTGACCAACCTCGAAGCTGTGACAAAAGACCCTATTCTGAGTTGGCAGGTACCGATAATACGAGCAAATTTTGATGTCTTTAATCCTACTCAGGTTAAGCTTGCCGCGCCTGGGGAGCATAATATTCGGACCGCGATTGGAGACGCCATACTCAATGCAGATGTTGTAGATGTCACCGCACGGCTTATTCTGGAGAATGCGCTCCCTCTTGGGGATGTCAGTGTAGACCTTAAATCTGTCGAGCTGCGTTCAGCAGATGAATCTGGCATTGATCTTGAGCGCCTGACTGGCACCTTTCGCCGCATAGAGTCCGCAAAGTATGGCTTGGATGTTTTCGTAGATAATTTGCTGTTTGCGGATGTCTTAGACCCAGATTTTAAAGACAAGTTACCCGCGATGTATCAGAGCATTGAAAACTTGAATGCCCAAGCTGTTCTAGGCTTGGATCGCGATCTGAACCGGTTCCTTTTAGATGAGACAGCCTCGCTGCGCTTGACGACCATTACAGACTTTAAGGCACTTACTAAATTAGGAGAGTCACCGCTTATTTTGGCAGGTGATTTTGAGCTTGATGAGCAAGGGCTCTTGACGGGCCCGTTGACAGTTCGGGTGGAAAATTGGCGACAGCTGCATCAAGTAGCCATTGAAAACGGCTTAATTCCCCAGGACATTCAAGGGTTTGTCTCTGATGTACTGAATCAATGGTCGCAAATGGCGGATGAAGAAGACATTATAGAACTGCCGCTTCAACTTAAAAGTGGCTATATTGTACTTGGAATGCTCCGCTTGGGTTTTGTGCCTGGATACTCCAAAATATAGCTGAGTATAGAGGTGGTCACTATCTGTCACATCCCGGAAGGTAATTGGTTGTTTCTTGAACAGCTCTGGCTTGAGTTTGTGCCAGTCCTTCATTGAACCTCGTCCCTGTTCCCGGACATTGGGGTACTTTACCCCTGTCCATGAAAGGGGCACCGAATGGGACAACAGCGACGGAAATACACAGACGATTATAAATCGGCGGCAGTGGAACGACTTTATGAGCCTGGTGCGACGCAAGGCAGCGTTGCCAAGGAGCTTGGGATTACGGGCACGCAGCTGAAGACGTGGCGCTTGGAGATTGAGGCGTTTGGCTCAGTTGAAGCCAAGCGGCGGCAGCAAGCAGATGCAGCTGAATTGGTTCGCCTTCGCAAAGATAACAAGCGGCTTTCTGAAGAAGTGGAGATTTTGCACAAGGCATCCGCTTTTTTCGCGACGCGGGCGGTGAAACCATGACGAACAGGCGCACTTTCGTCACTGCCCATAAAGCTCGATATGCGGTTTCCACATTATGTCGGCTCCTGAAGATATCCCGGGGTTGGTTCTACGGATTTCCGAGCAGTCAGCACGCCCGAGATCAGCGGCAAGCTGATCGTGAGGCACGGGATCTGGAAGTTCTGCCAAAGATCAGAATTTTCTTCAGGGCCAGTAAGAAGTGCTACGGATCAAAGCGCATCCATCAAGACCTTCTGGCGGCTGGTGAGGTTGTTTCTGAACGGCGTGTGGCCAGAATAATGAAAGAAAACAAGATATCGCCGCTCCTGCGCAAGCGGAAGAAGCCGATCACAACTGATAGCAATCATAAGCTGAAGCCTTCACCAAACTTGCTGGAACAGAAGTTTCATTGCCAGACAGCCAACACAGTCTGGTTGGCTGATATTACCTATTGTAGCGCGACAATCAGGATGCGAGGAGCGCGTCAATCAGGATGAGAATCCTTGGTCGCGATACAAAACGACGCCATCGTCTCAAGTGTCGCGACCAAGGATTCTCATCCTGATTGACGCTGGATTCTCATCTTGTTTGTCGCGCTGTAACCTATATCGACACGGACGAAGGCTGGCTCTATCTGGCTGGAGTGAAAGACATGGCCACGCGTGAGATTGTCGGTTGGGCGATGGAGGATCACATGCGCGCCGAGCTTTGCTGCGGCGCTCTCGAGATGGCCCTGGGCCGCAGAGGCCCCGTTCCTGGGTTGATCCACCACTCCGACAGGGGCAGCCAATACGCTGGTGGGGACTATCGCAAGCTACTCAAAAAAGCAGGGCTCACCCAATCCATGAGCCGCAAGGACGAATGTCTGGACAATGCGCCGATGGAGAGCTTCTTTGCTTCATTGAAAAAGGAGCTGGTGCATCGTCAGCGTTTCAAAGCGCGCGCTCAGGCCAAGGCTGCAATCTTCGAGTACATCGAAGTCTTCTACAACCGCCAGCGACGCCACTCCGGGGTCGGATATCAAACGCCTCAACAGGCCTTCAACAATATGACTTGGAAAATGGCCGCCTAGGGTCAATAACTAAACTGTCCGGTTCTAGGGACGAAGTTCATTCCGATAACATCCGGCCACCTAAACCGGGCTATCCGGCCACCCTTGTTTAGCGGCTGCGAGGCCTGAGGTTTTTGGTATCAGTTTTGGGTGCTTTCGTCACCTGTTTTGAGTTTGGTTTTTCGCATGCTTTGCCCGTCGAGTTCGACGCGGTAGGCGTTGTGTACGAGACGGTCGAGAATGGCATCTGCGAAGGTGGGTTCCCCGATCACGTCGTGCCATGCGTCGATGGGCAGTTGGCTGGTAATCAGGGTTGATCCGACCTCGTATCTATCCTCGACAATTTCCATCAGGTCGCGCCGCTGACTGGCATCAAGTCGATCAGGCCCCCAGTCGTCCAGGATCAGCAGTTGGGTTTTGGTGAGGGCCTTGAACAGACGCGGAAACCGCCCATCTCCATGGGCCAACTCCAGCTCATCAAAGAGGCGCGGCATGCGTTTGTAGAGCACGGTAATGCCGTCTCGGCAGGCGGCTTGCGCGAGGGCGCAAGCCAACCAGGTTTTGCCAACGCCGCAAGGGCCGGTGATCATCAGGTTGCGGCGGTCTTTGATCCAGCGTCCGGTCAGCATCTGCTGGAACAGGGCTTTGTCGAGGCCGCGCCGGGATTTGTAATCCACGTCTTCCGGCGATGCACCGACGTGGCGCAGTTTTGCTGTACGCATGCGGCTTTCAAATCGTTTGGTCTCTCGGCTACTGCTTTCTCTGTCGATAAGCAGACCCAGCCATTCAGCATGGGTCAGCATGGTCGCACCCAGAACCGATCTTGCCATAAAAAACGCCGATTGCAGATCGCCGAGGGTCTATGTGGTCATCCGGGATGGAACTCATATCGACTCGATCAAAGAATTGTGCTAGTTTTCAGTATTGAGATTATAAAAATTGACCCGGAGAATGTTGTTTCCGAGGATTTCTGAGGAAAGAGTGCTCTGTTTTGGGGTTAAAAGGGTATGTTTAAAATGCGCTTTAGAGTAACTTTCATTTCAATTCTTCTATATTCTTGCCTTCTTTTTGGGGCACCGACAGCCTTTGCCGAAATTGGAAAAGTATTAGATGTCAGTCCTGGTGCGACGCTGTCTTCGGGTGGTCGTAGTCAGACGCTGCGCGTTGGAATGCCCGTCGATTCTGGGGACGTGATCCAAACTAACAGCACAGGAATCGTCCAATTGATCTTCACCGATCAGACCAAAATCGCAGTCGGTCCAAACACGAGTATGGCGCTAGATGTGTCCATGATGCGCGGCGGAAAACGTGCGGATAAATTTACAGTGAATGCTTTGGGTGGCAGTTTTCGGTTCATTTCCGGAAGTAGTAGAAAGTCCGCGTATACGATCACTACGCCCACGGCGACCATGGGAATTAGAGGGACCACATTCGACTTTTGGGTATTGGGCCAGCGTCAAACATCACTCACGCTCCTGGAGGGATCAGTCAGGATGTGCGGCAGTAGCGCATGTCGGACTGTCAGAGGGAGGTGCGAGCTTGTCGCGACATCACCGCAAGGGAACGTGGGCCGGCCGCTTGGTGCCGAAGAAGCGAGAAGCATGCTTGTTAGAGGATTTCCCTTCATTCTTTCGCAGAGTTCGCTACGTGAGCCTCTGCGCGCAGATGTCGGATCTTGCGACCGACGTTTAACACCACCATCGCGTGGAGATTCTGAGACAAACCCAACAAGATCGGAGGGCTCGTTGTCCCCCGCGCCAACGCCACCGACCCCTGACGCGCCAACGCCACCAACCCCTGACGCGCCAACACCACCGACCCCTGACGCGCCAACGCCACCAACCCCTGACGCGCCAACACCACCGACCCCTGACACGCCAACGCCACCAACCCCTGACGTGCCAACGCCACCAACCCCTGACGCGCCAACGCCACCAACCTCTGGTAGCGGCAACGGCAATGGAAACTCCAGCAACACTAATGGCAACAGTGGCAGCAGCAACGGAAATGGGAGTTCTACCAGCGCGGGCAACCAAGGGAATGGCCCCCGCGGCGGCACTGGCGGCCCTGTCGGCGGCGGCAAGAAGGGCAACGGAAACTCCGGCAACACTAATGGCAACAGTGACAGGAGCAACGGAAATGGGAGTTCTACCAGCGCGGGCAACCAAGGGAATGGCCCCCGCGGCGGCACTGGCGACCCTGTCGGCGGCGGCAAGAAGGGCAACGGAAACTCCGGCAACGGCAGTGCAGGAGTTGGTAACTAGGGCGAGAATGGCAGAGACAGGTGAAATTGATCCAGTGAAGGCTCTGGGCGCGACTTGATGGCTCGAAAACCCGTCCGTTTCAAACGAAAATGGATTATTCTAAGTTTAGGGTTTTCTCTTACACTATTGGGCTGCATTTTACGCGTGTCTGACCCCTATCCGGTTGAAATATCTCGCCTTGTCTACTTTGACTTTTTGCAACAGCTGGCACCCAGATCCTATAATCCCGATTTGCCTGTCCGCGTTGTGGACATCGATGAATCATCTTTGGCACAATTTGGTCAGTGGCCTTGGCCCAGGTCAAAAGTCGCTCGACTGGTCGAAAAACTTGAGGACTATGGCGCGGCATCAATCGCATTCGACGTACTCTTCGCCGAGCCCGACAGGTACTCGCCGTTTCGCCTCGCAGAGGATCCAGTTTTTGCAGGTTATCTGCGTGCCGATATTGACCTTAGTGAACTGGACAACGACAAGAGGTTTTCCGATACGATCGCGGGAAGGCCAGTTGTTTTGGGTGTCGCGGCAAGGCCGGATCTAAATACGGATCAAATTACACCGCGCGCAGGTATCGTCGAAATAGGAGAGCAACCAGGGCTATTCCTGCCAAGGGCATTGTCGTGGACGCCATTGGCGGTACCCTTGAACGAAACGGCTGTCGGAATAGGCGGGATCAATGTATCTCCAGCCACGAAAATGTCCGTTTTGCGCACTGTTCCGCTGTTGTGGCAAGGCCCAACCGGAATAATACCAACTCTCGGTTTAGAGGCCTTGCGCCTTGCTATCGCTGAACAGAATATCTTTGTTGAAGGTGCTCAGAACGAAAGAGGTATCGTTCTCTCTGTCTCCATTGGCGCGTTTGATATCCCGACGGACGAAAATGGCCAAGTTTGGATGTATTACCGTGCTGACGATCCGGGCCTCTATTTGTCGGCAGCCGAAATTTTGGAGGAACACGAAAGTGAATGGGTGCGTTCTGAAATTGAAGGCCGCATTATCCTGATTGGAACCTCTGCTGCGGGTCTGGATGATATTCGTGAAACACCTCTGGGCCAATCTGTTCCAGGCGTTTCCATCCATGCGCAGTTGATTGAGCAAATATTGGAAAACAGGATCTTGCGGCGATCGAACAACACTGTGGCGCTTGAGTTGATTGCGTTCATCGTATTGGGGGCTATTGTTGCCATTGTCATGTTGTTTGCGGGCGCGATGACGTCATTTTTGGTTGGCGGATTGGCAGCTTCGAGCATATTAGCCCTGAGCTGGGTCGCATTTACCCAAACTCTAGTTTTGTTTGATGCCACATTTCCACTTATTGCGGGGTTTTTGAATTTTACCGTGCTGGCTGGGTATCTGTTTTTTGCTGCTGAAAGGGAGAAAAACATGATCCGGCGATCATTCACTCAATATGTCGCGCCAGGAATTCTCGAGCAGATCGAGGAAAGTGGGCAAGACTTGCAGCTTGGCGGCGAAACCCAGGAAATCACTGTCATGTTTGCGGACATTCGCGGGTTCACACCTTTGAGTGAAACAATGTCGGCAACTGATCTCGTGGAGCTCCTTAATGAATTGTTTACGGCATTAGGAAAAGACATTCTAACTCACAGCGGCACGATCGACAAATACATCGGCGACTCCATCATGGCATTTTGGAACGCGCCCGTGCGCATCGAAAATCACCCGCTCCATTGCGCAAATGCTGCTTTAGCTATGCGTGAATCCCTAAGGCATTTCAACGTGGAGAGGGGAAGGGTAAATAAACTCCCCGTCGGAATTGCAATCGGGTGCGCGACGGGACAGGCTTGTGTTGGCAACATTGGGTCTCAAAACCGGTTCAACTACACAGCCATTGGAGAGGTCGTGAATGTTGCATCACGGATTGAAGCAGCCTGTCGGGATCTGGCTTATGACCTTGTTGTTTCCGAGACTGTGGCGCAGGCGTCCCGCGATCAACTGGCGCTACTACAAGGAGGATCGATAACACTGAAAGGCGTTAATCAGCCTCAGTCTCTTTATCTGGTCGTTGGTAATATTAGAACCCTCCAATCGGAAAGCTTTCGGAGGTTGCAAGAATTTCACTCAGAACTGCTTGCTGCAATGGCGGGAGGTCAAGCGGCTAGATTTTCCGCAGAGGCAGTTGAGAGGTGCAAATCAGTAGCCATTGAAATTGAACCGGGGCTTGTAAGTTTCTATGACAGAATATCAGACCGTATTGGGGATTTCCAATTTAAGGCAATAGATTAAACGGAACTCGCCTTTGTGCACGCCAACGAGACCCACAATCCGCACAATCCCGACAATAGCCCCGGTGGCTCGTCCAGCGGGTTGGCGGCGGCGTGGCAAGTTTTGCACGCCCCCGCCCCGCGATGGCCGCAGGGGCCGCCGCCGAGGCCCCCCGTGACACCCGATTGGCATGGCTCGACCTGCCCTTCTATGACCGGCTCAGCGCCGATGCGCGCGATGGGCTGCAAGCGGTACTCGCAATCCTTGGCTCCAAGTCCCCAGAATGGGGGCTGCCGACGCTCTGTCGAACCTCGTGGCGGTGCAGGCCCGCACCCATGAATGCGAAACCGCTACCACCAGGCGGATGTTTTTGACACCCATTGGGATCCCCCTGTGTCAGGGATGTTGTCCGCTGCTCTACTTTTCCTCTATTTCTCAGGTGGGCGGGATAGGACGATGACATGGGATATTCACCGGAACGCAAGGCAGCTGTGGGTTGTGCCCCTGGGCGTGGTGTAATTCCAACGGTAGCGCGGGCTGAGTGGAGCCTTGCGTAGCTCAAGCGAGGCCCGCGCGGGTTGCTGGGCGGCCACGGATGTTCTCCGGTAGGGTTTGGGTTGCAACCTGACCTACCGATCAAGGAGATCACCCATGACCAACGACATAATATCAGAAACAGCCGCTTTGAAAGCGCTTCTTTCGGAGACTTCCGACCACCAGATATTGGCCGAGATGCTGGGCTTTGTTGCCGACCGGTTAATGGCGCTGGATGTGAACCAACTGTGTGGGGCCGGTGCACATGAACGCTCCACCGGGCGGGTGAATCACCGGAACGGGTATCGTGACCGCCGATGGGAAACCCGGGCCGGGTCCGTAGACGTTCAGATTCCGAAACTGCGGAAAGGGTCATATTTCCCTGAGTTTCTGGAACCCCGCCGCGCCTCGGAAAAGGCCATGACGGCAGTGATACAAGAGGCCTACATTCAGGGTGTTTCAACGCGATCAGTGGATGACCTGGTGAAGGCCATGGGTATGACAGGCATCTCCAAGAGCCAGGTCTCGCGCCTGTGCGTCGAGATCGACGAACGGGTTGACGCCTTCCTCGACCGGCCACTGGAGGGCGAATGGCCCTATCTCTGGCTGGACGCAACTTACATCAAGGTGCGACGCTCGGGGCGGATCGTCAGCGTTGCTGCCATAGTGGCTGTGGCGGTCAACACCGACGGGCGGCGCGAGGTGCTGGGCATTGCCATCCAGCCCAGCGAAGCCGAAGTGTTCTGGGACGAATTCCTACGCTCGCTGTCGGATCGGGGCCTGCGGGGCACCAAGCTTATCATCGCGGACGAGCACAAGGGGCTCAAGGCAGCCGCCGCCAAAGTGCTGGGAGCTACCATCCAGCGCTGCCGTGTGCACTTCATGCGCAATGCCCTGGCCTGCGTCGGCAAGAAAGACCGCCCAATTGTCACCGCGGCACTCAGGACGGCATTCGATCAGGACACGCTGGCGGCCTCAAAGGACCACTGGGCCAAGCTGATCGAGGCGTTTCAACCGCGCCATCACAAACTTGCCGAACTGATGCTTCGCGCGGAGGATGACGTGCTGGCCTACAAGACTTTCCCACAAGCCCACTGGCGGCAAATCCACTCGACCAACCCCTTGGAGCGATTGAACAAGGAGATCAAGCGTCGCACCAATGTCGTCGGCATTTTCCCCAACGAGCCAGCCATCAGACGCCTCGTCGGGGCGCTTATGCTGGAGCAGAACGACGAATGGGCCGTCACACGCCGTTACATGACACTGGAAACCGTGGCTGCTATCTGCGAAGATAACATCATGGATCCGGCGAAAATCGCCGCCCTGTAAACCGGCTCAACACCCAGCCGGAGAACAATTTACACCACGTCCCGGGGCACTATCCAGCTGTGCTGAAGCGGATGCTGCCTCCGAACAACCTGCCTGTGCGGCAATTATCGCAGGAGGAAGGGATATCGGCG
>NZ_JAIMIA010000093.1 GCF_019966495.1 Tateyamaria pelophila
ACATCACGCAATTTCCTGTCGATGATCAAACTGGCATCCGTCAGGCTGTGGATCGAGTTTTATGAGTCCGCTGCCTAAAGGCAGGCCGTGAATGCCCCGATCCTTTCTCGTCGCGCTGAACCTCGCGACAGGAGCCGTCCGTGCCTCGGGTCAGACTTGGCAGGTGGGACCAGTTCTGTTTGCGTCTCAAGGTGTAATGGACGGCGGCAATCTGGGGCTGGAGCGAGCTTACGCCGCCCATGGCGCACGGCTCGCCGCGTCACTTGAGGGGCAATACAGCGCCATTATCCTGGAATCCAGGACACGAGACCTGACGCTGGTTCAAGACGCACTCGGACTTGGGCAGGTCTACTGGGGCAAATCCGCTGATTGGGTCGTCGCTGGCTCCTCGCCTCTGGGGGTCGCGGCGACACTCGGCATGGAGGCGCTCGAAGAAGCGTATTTTGCGCCACTGCTCGGGTGGGGGTTGCCGCGAAAGCTCACCCCGTTTCGGGGTGTCCATGCGCTTGACGGTGGCACCGCTCTGACAATCACACCCCAAGGCGACCACCTCATCCGTCCTTGGTCGCCGGAGCCGTTGCCGGTACGTGGCGATCTCGACCGACAATTGGAAGAACTGATCGCCGAAGCCATCGACCTGTTGGTGCCAAGCGATCAACCGTCGATCTTCGAAGTTTCGGGAGGTACGGATTCCGCTGTCGTGTCGCTTCAGGCCCGACGCATGGGGCGAGACTTCACGGCACTGACCTATGTCGCGGACAGGTACGTCCTGGGCGATGACAACGGCCACTCCGAGGTGATGGTGCAGCATCTGGGCGTTCCGCAGCACGAAATCGATGGCGATGTCTTCAGACTTTGCACAAAGCTACACCGCCTGCCGGATCATCCCGGTTCCTGCCGTTACCTTCACGCCGTGGATCACATCGCGGAACTGGCGAAACAGGGTGGAACGCGGTGCTATGTGACCGGTGTCGGCGGCGATTTGATTTTTGACTACTCGGGTCTCGTACCGGCGTTTCTGGCTGATCCCTTGGTGCGACTGCGGCCTGTTGCGGCGCTGACACAAGCACGTAGGTACGCAAAGGAGCGCGGTGGGCACCGCAGCGCCACTCATTACCTGCGCTACGTCGCTTTGCCGCTTGCGCGATTTTATGCACGGGGGGAGAGTCTGGCCCAAGGGCTCGAACCACCCAAACTGCCCTGGCTGAGCAAGGAATTTGAAGCCCATAGTATCGCTCTGGACAAGCTCTCGGACGTGCCCCGCGGCATGCTGCCCTCGGCGCACTATTTGTGGGATGCAGTTTTCCAGATGTCGCGGGGAGAGCGCCTGACCGCCGGTTTCGGGCCTGACGTCACGACTGTTCATCCGCTATTGCACCGTCCGCTGGTGGCCTTCATGTTGTCGCTCGATATGGAGACGCGGCGCGGCTTGCCAGGAGACCGGCGTCTCCAGCGACGCTACCTCGCGCGGTATGGACCGGCGCAGATTGCGCAACGGCGAACCAAAGGGTCCGCAGAGCCCCTGCGGCAGGTGCATATAGGCGAAGCACCGGAATTTCTGATGGATATCCGCGACCACAGTCGGATCGAAGCTCGGGGCTGGGTGGAGCCGCAGGCGTGGCGGCAGGCCGTCGACCAAGCCGCGCTCGGCGCCAACCCGAGCTTCGCCTTCTTCGCCTCGGCCATCGAAGTGGAACTTTGGCTGCGGGCGTTCGAAGACCACGGTCTGCCCAAGGACCTTGCGCTAGATCTCAATGCGTCTGCGGCATCTCAGGCCACCACGGGCGAATTTGCTCCTAAATTGGACCCTTGACGCGTGATCAGAGAGCACCTCATCGAGGCCGCCTTGCTCAAGCCTTGTTCTGTCGCTCTTGGATGTTGGAGACATGCTGTCGTCGCCACAGGATGACCTCCTGTCCTTTTGGACGCGACTTCTGCACGCTTTCGGCTAAAATTCAGGTTTGCAGATACTGCGCGCCTTTGAAACTGAGCAACCTTTTACTCCTGCCGACCTTGGGAAAGTGTCGGGTCTGGCTCGACACGTCAGGCAACACAACCGAAATCCCAAACGTTGCGACACTGCTTTTTCAAGTCCGCGAACCGATGACTTTATTCCCCAATCCAGTGCTTTGCATCCTCAAGTTCGGCCAGGTCAAAAACCATGACTTCGGTCGGCATGAGCATTCCAAATATTTTGGCAGAATTTCGAATCCATTCCTGATCCGTGACCAGCGCCAATTTTGAAAAGGTAGTTAAGTGCGAGAAGCCAAAGCGCATATCATCCCACATGGCGTTCGGAGAATACCCATCAAAATAATCGCCGAGAACACAGAGCATCTTTAGCTTGTCATGTTTTTGAGCACGTTCAGTTACAAGTGGAATTAAAGTGCTTGTGTAATCCTGAGACGTGATCAAACCCCTGAGATCGACAGCAACAACGTCGCTCGGCATTCCCTCGATCTCGACGATTGCGCCGGGATGATCGTCTTCTGTCTGCGCCCATGCGATGGCGTCATCAACAGCATCTTCGTTGAACCGTCGCACCTTGGCGGACACAAAATGATCCACGATTGATTTTGCCAGCCAGAGCAGCTTGCTATCGCTGACGATCGCAACTTTTCGGACCAGATTGTGGTGACCCCTTACAAACCTGAGATGCTCTTTGAGGGCGTTGAAGTCCGCCCAGTATGGAACGCTTTTGGTGAGAATTACGAGATTTGGCACCTGGTCGGCTTCATTGATGTAGTCATTCACCTGCCGGGAAAACGCATCTATCTGATCTGTGCTGATACGCCCTTCCGGCGTGACGATGGCGATGTTGTCGCGCTCTCGGATATCAACTTTCAACATGGCTTCATCTCCTTGTTGTTCGAGTCCTCTGGTGCCCGGTGCAGGAAGTCGTTTTGATGCAGTTGACTACCGCACCACATGCACTGCGCAGGCAGCGTGACGGACGACATGCGAAGCCGTGCTCCCCAACAATAGGTCCTGAAAACCCGGCCGGTGGGACGCGATGATGATCAAGTCCACGCCATGCTCTTTCGCGTAGTCCAGAATGGTGCGACCGGAATGCCCCTCTACGATTTCGCCAGTAGCACCGGGCAAACGCTTTGCCAGATCGTCAATGGTTTGATCCATTGCGACCCGGAGCTCTTTTTGCAGATCCGCAGGCACGTAAGTCATGGCATATGAAGGTATGCTTTCCACGACATGCAGAAACGTGACCTTGGCGTCTGGCGTTGCCAGAAGGCCTGCAAGCTTTACTGGACCGGTTTTGTCGTATTCGTCGTCAAAAACGACTGGAACGAGAATATTATGGTACATGGTTTTACTCCTCTTAACCCAATCTGATTGTCGCACAGTCCTTCGCCAAGCGCGTTGATTTGGATCAGACAGGCATGGTCGCAAGGTTCAACCCTGTACTGATACCAACGCGGCCCAATGGTTTTGTCTGAAAAATTCAGGTCGCGGAGAATTAAGCGGACATTGCCCGGTTTCCGACAGCGATTTTTACGGGGGCGCAGAGGCGGGTGGCATCCGACAATACTTCGACAAAACTGAAGGCGCGCACCTTCGGAAATCAGAAAACTGAAGCCAAGATTGGCGTTGGGGTTCTCACCCGAATGACGGGACTCGGCCGCTGCAGTTTTGAACGCACCGCCTGAATTCCATCTTGGGTCGTGTGCATTCCGGGCGCCAGATCACGCGTTCAAAATCGCGTCTCGGTCCAGATCCGGGGCTTTGGGACCCCTGACCACTGACACGGCGGTCAGCCTGCAAACTTGTTCGTCAGATAATCCAGATAGGGCTGCAAATCATTGGCGGTCAGTCCCAGACCGTCCAACAGCTCGGCCCGCGTGCGCGACCGTCCGTGTTGCCAGACCGCATCGCCCAACGCGCTGCGCAACGGGCCGGTGTCGGCACGATTCAAGCCGACACGGATCGCCGGTTGCGTCACGTCGAAATGCGCCATCAATTGCGCCGCCGTGGCGTTGCCGATGGTGTATGTCGGGAACGACCCGATGTAACCGCTCGACCAATGGACGTCCTGCAAACATCCTTGCGCATCGTCCGTGATCTCAACGCCCAGATCTTCGCGCATCGCGTCGCGCCAGACCTGCGGCACGTCTTGCACCGCCAGCGACCCATCCATCAGCGCCATCTCGAGGCGGACGCGCAGCATGATGTGCAGATCATAGGTCAACTCGTCTGCCTCGACGCGTATCGACCCCGGCTCGACCCGGTTCACGGCGGCGATGAATTCCTCGACCGAGACATCTCGTAACTGATCGGGGAACGTATCGCGCAACCGCGGAAAATGCGCGGCCCAGAAGGCTGGCGTGCGGCCGACATGGTTCTCCAACAGTCTTGATTGGCTTTCATGCATGCCAAAACTGGTGCCACCCACGGCATAAAGCCCGATCATATCCGTCGCAAAGGCCCCCCGCGTATGCGCCGGATCGATACCCTGTTCATAAAGCGCGTGACCAACCTCGTGAATGCTGCCGAAGATCGACATTGGCAAGTATCCGCGTGGCCAGCGCGAGGTGATGCGCACATCATTGCGGGTAAAGCTGACCTCGAAGGGATGCACTGCCGTGTCCAGCCGTCCGCGTTCGAAATCGTATCCCAACGCGCTGGCAGTTTGCGCCGCGAACGCCTGCTGCAACGCGGGTGAATAATCGCGATACAGGAAATCAGTGCGTGGTTTTTCGCGGCCCAACGCGGCGTCCAGCACCGGCTTGATCCCCGACCGCAGGGTGCCGAAAAACGCCGACAGGCTGGCCGCGGTTTCGCCGGGTTCATACACCTGAACCATCGGATCATAAGGATGGCCGTCATACCCCAGAGCTTCGGCACTCTGACGGGCAAGGTCCACCACCTTTTCCAGATGCGGTTGAAAAAGCGCAAAATCTGATGTCTCGCGCGCCTTTGCCCAGGCGGCCCCGGCGATCGTCGCCTGTTCCGCCTGCGCGCGCAGCAACGCGGCGGGCAGGCGGCCGTGATAGGCAATCGCGTCTTGCACCGCGGCGGCAGCGGGATCGTCGCCCGCACCATCCACGGCATCCTGCATCGCGGGATCAAGGATCATCTCGCGCGCGATACCCAACAGCGTCGCCACCTGATGTCCGCGCGTTTCGGCCCCGCCCACAGGCATTTGCGTGCGCGCATCCCAATTCAGCGTATTGACCGTGCAGAGCACATCGTTCAGCCGCGCGACCCGTTCAGCCAGATCGCTCATGCCGCCACCTCCCGCAAGCCGACGCCGCCATCATTGAGATGACAGGCGACCGTGCGCGCCGCCCCGGCATCTGTCAGACGCGGCACGTCGACCTTGCAGCGCGGCCCCGCCAGCGGACATCGCGGATGAAACGCACAGCCGGACGGCGGGTTGATCGGCGATGGGATCTCTCCCTTGATCGCCTCGAATACCCGTTTTCCAGTGCCGATTGTCGGCACCGAGGCGAACAAGGCGCTGGTATAGGGATGCTTTGGATCGGCATAAAGCTGGTCCGCCGGTGCCAGTTCGACCAGCCGCCCAAGATACATGATCGCGACACGGTCGCAGACATGGCGGACGACGGACAAATCATGACTGATAAACAAGGCCGTCAGCCCCAGATCGCGACGCAGATCCATGAACAGGTTCAACACCTGCGCCTGAATCGAGACATCCAGCGATGCGACGGCTTCGTCCAGAACCAGCACTTCGGGTTCCATCGCCAAGGCCCGTGCGATCGCCACGCGCTGACGTTGCCCCCCGGAAAACTGGTGCGGCAGTCGGTCGGCATAAGCGCCTTCCAACCCCACCTTTTCAAGCAGCGCGCGGATCCGGGCGCGGACCTCGCCTGCCGGGATGATGTTATGATAGCGCGGTCCCTCGGCCAGCGTCTCGCCCACCTTCATGCGCGGATTGAGCGAGGCAAAGGGATCCTGATGGATCATCTGCACTTGCGTTGTCAGCTTGTCGATATTGCCGCCATGTTCGCGTGCGACGGGCTTGCCGTTGAGGGTCACGCGCCCGTCACTCGGGGCGTAAATTCCTGTCACCACGCGGCCCAGCGTGGATTTTCCGCACCCGCTTTCGCCCACGATGCCCAGCACTTCGCCGCGGTCCACGTTCAGCGACACGTCCGTGAGCGCATGCACCACCACCGGCTTGCCGCCGCCGGTGATCTTGCCCACCAACCGTTCGGCCAGCCCCGGCATCCGCGTGAACCGTTTGGAGACGTTTTCGATTTTCAGGATGGGGTCTGTCATGATCGCTCCAACGGGTGATGGCACAACACGGTCTGCCCCTCGACTGTGACTTCGGGCGGCGGCGTGGCACAAAGCTCGGTCGCACGCGGACAGCGCGGCCGGAAAGGGCAGCCTTGCGGCAGGCGCGACAGTTGCGGGGTTGATCCGGGGATCTGCGGCAACGGCGTGCCGGGCGCGTGCAAACTGGGAATGGAATCCAGCAACCCCTTGGTATAGGGATGCCGGGGATGACCGATGACCTGTTCCGCCGTGCCACGTTCGACGATCCGGCCTGCATACATCACGCAAATATCGTCCACGAGACTGGACACCACCGCAAGATCATGGGTGATCCACACGATCGCGGCGCCTGTTTTGTCAGCCAATTCACGTACCTCGGCCAATATCTGTCCCTGAATGGACACGTCCAGCGCTGTCGTCGCCTCGTCCGCGATAATGACGGAAGGGCTGTGCAGCAGCGCCATTGCAATCGCGACCCGTTGGCGCATCCCGCCTGACAACTGGTGCGGATACGCCTTGAGCCGCTCGACGGCAGACGGAATGCCGACGGTTTCCAGCGCCTTGCGCGCCTCGTCCAGCGCCGCGCTCTTGGACATCTTGCGATGCACACGGACGGCCATCGCCATCTGGTCGCCCACCCGCAACACGGGGTTCAATGTCATCATCGGGTCCTGAAACACCATTCCGACCTTGCGACCGCGCATCTTGCGCATCTCCTCGTCCGACAACGCGCGCAAATCGGCACCATCGACCAGAACCTCCCCTGCGCTGATCCTGCCGGGCGCATCGATCAGGCCCATGATGGAAAAGCCCGTCACGCTCTTGCCCGAACCGCTTTCGCCGACAAGGCCAAGAATGCGACCCTTTTCGACCGAAAAGCTCACATCATTGACAGCCGTGACGGCCCCGCCGCGTGTGTCGAAACGGGTGGTCAGGCCGCGGACTTCCAGTGCGGCGGTCATCGGCTGTTCCTCGGGTCAAGGACGTTGCGGACCTGATCGCCCACCAGATTGATCGCGACTACGGTGATCATCAGAAAGATCCCCGGATAGATCGACAACCAGTAACGCCCTGCATGAATGTATTTGAACCCGTTCGAAATCAGTGTGCCCAGCGACGGTTCTGTCAGGGGCAGGCCCACGCCGAGAAACGACAGCGTTGCCTCCAGCGAAATGGCACTGGCGACTTGTACCGTGGCCACCACGATCAGCGGCGGCAGCACGTTTGGCAGCAGATGTTTGAACATGATCCGCCATGTCGGCAGCGGAGTGGACCGTGCCGCCTCGATGTAATCCTTACGCCGCTCCACCGATGCCGCACCATGGGTGGTACGGGCAAAATAAGCGTATTGCGCGACGACCAGCGCAAAGATGATCTGCGGAATGCCTTGCCCCAGCACCGCGACCATGACCAGCGCCAACAAGATTGCAGGCATCGACAGTTGCAGATCTACGATCCGCATCAGTAGCGCCTCGATCCGCCCGCCGAAATACGCGGCCGTCAGCCCTATGGTAATCCCCACCGCCAGCGCCAGCGCGCCCGCCGAAATCCCGATCACAAAGCTGGTGCGCAGCCCATAAAAGATCGCCGACAGCATGTCGCGCCCCGCATTGTCAGTGCCAAGCAGATGCGCATAGCCACCCGTTCCTTCGGTGCCGGGGGGCAGGAATGCATCCAGCCAGTCAAGCTTGGCCAGATCATAGGGGTCCTGTGGCACCCAGAACGGCGCAAAAAACGACCCCAGCAACAGCGCCAGTATGACAATCAATGCCGCAATCGCGACCCAGGACTGGCGGTAATCAGACCAGAAATTGCGCAACCGCATCGCGCGGGTTTCAGCCGGCGGCGCGGAGGGGACAGCTATGATCTTGCTGTCCGGTGTCAGCGTGTCGGTCATCAAGACCCCCCTTTCAGGCGCACCCGCGGATCAAGCCGCGCATAAATCAGATCGACGATCAGGTTGATCATCACGAACAGGATCACGACCATGACGAGGTAAGACACCATCACCGGACGGTCGAGTTGCAGGATGCTGTCGATGATCAGCTTGCCCACACCGGGCCAGTTGAACACTGTTTCCGTGACGACCGCGAACGCGAGGGTAGACCCGAGTTCGAGGCCAAAAACCGTAATCACCGGAATGGAAATGTTGCGCAGGATGTGGCTGAACACGATCTGCCGATCCGGCAAACCCTGGGCCCGGGCAAAGCGTACGTATTCCGCGCCCATTGCCTCGACCATGCCGGCGCGGGTCAGGCGGATCAGCAGGCCCATCTTGAACAGCGACAGGTTTATCGCGGGCATGATCACATGCTCCCAACCGTTCGTCGTCGCCAGAGACGTCTTGAACCACAAGAATTGCGCGACCTCGCCCCGCCCGCCCGATGGCAGCCAGCCAAGCTCGACCGCGAAGGCCATGATCAACAGCATGCCAATCCAGAAGGTCGGCACCGAAAACCCAAGGACCGACAGCGCCATGATCAGCTTGGCCGCGATGCTGTCTGGTTTGTATCCAGCATAAAGGCCCGCAGGAATTCCTATGACGGACGCGATGGTCACTGAGACCAGAACCAGTTCGAGCGTTGCAGGCAGCCGCGAGAACACCAACCCCGTGACGGACGTATTATACACCATCGACCGCCCCAGATCGCCTTGCAACACGTTCCCGACAAAGGTGAAGTATTGCCGCCACAACGGTTGATCCAGACCATACTGACGGATCAGGTTCTCGCGGATTTCGGCCGTGGCACCGGGGTCGATCATCACGTCGATCGGGTTGCCGATTGCATAGACGCCGACAAAGACGATGATCGACATGACGAACACAACGACCACCGCCTGCGCCACCCGTCCGACAAGATACCCAAACATCGCAACCTCATGGTTCTGGGACGCGGCAGGACTTGCCTGCCCGCAAAAAACAGGGCGGCGCGCAAATGCTGCGCGCCGCCCCTGCGTGACGGATTACTCCGGCGTGATCGCGTAGGCGCGGGTTTCCTGATCCACGCGCGGCGTCATATCAAGCGTGTCCGCCTTGGCCGCCCAAACGGTTTGCAAGATCACCGTCGGGATCAAAGCGCGGTCTTCCATCGCGATGAAGGACGCGTCTTCGTACAGTTTCCGGCGCGCTTCGGTGTCCAAAGTCTGGCTGCCTTCGTAAAACACCTTGTCGAACTCGGGGTTGGAATATCCCGAGCGGTTGAAGTTGCCGAAGCCTTTTTCAGGATCCTTGGTGTGGGTCAACGCGCCGTAAGTATAGGCGGCCTCACCTGTCAGGGTGCCCCATGCGGACATCGTCATGGTGTATTCCTCACGCGCGGCGGCAGGGAAATAGACCGTGCCGTTCAACGCCTGCGCGTTTACCGTCAGGCCCAAACGTGACCACATCTGCGCCAGCGCCTCGCACACCACGGCATCGCCGGGAACGCGGTTGTTGGTGCAGGTGAAATCAATCTCGAATCCGTCAGGATAGCCTGCTTCGGCCAAAAGCGCCTTGGCCTGCTCGATGTCGTATTCGCGTACACCCAGCTTGTCGGAATAGCCAAAGAAACCTTCGGGCATCAACTGGTTCGCCGGCTTGCCGAGGCCTTCAAGGACCACGTTCACAAGAACGTCACGATTGATCGCCAGATCCAGGGCCTTGCGCACGCGCAGATCCTGCAACGGGTTGCCGTCAACTTCGACGCCGTTCACCTTGATCGGCTGCGGTTCCTCATCTTTCACCGATGGTGCGATGTTGAGGATATAGACCGAATCCGACACGAATGTCTCAAGGCTATTGTCGTTCTGCATCGACAGGTAATCCGTCGCCGGCACGTAGTTGATCAGATCAACCTGGCCGGATTTCAACGCAGCCACCCGCGCGGCATCGTCGGCAATCTCGCGGCGGGTGACGTTTTCCCACGCAGGGGCGCCGTCCCAGTAGTCGTCAAACCGCGACAACACCAGATCGCCTTTGGGCTGCCAGCTGACAAACGTATATGGACCGGTGCCGATCGCCTTTTCGCCCGAGTTGAACTCTTCGTTGCGCGCCTCCATGCCCGTTTCCGAGGGCACGACGAACAGTCGGGTGAAATCGTTGGGCAGCGACGGGGCCATGCCTTTTGTCGTGATCCGCAGTGTCATCGGATCGACGACCTCCACAGTGTCGACATATTTCGTGTAAAGCGTCATCGGCATCGGGCCGGTGACTTCGGGAATGCGTTCGATCGAGAATTTCACGTCTTCGGCGTCGAAATCGCTGCCGTCGTGGAACTTCACGCCTTCGCGCATCTTGAATTCCCACGTCGTCTCGTCGATTGCTTCCCAGCTGACGGCAAGACCTGGCTTCAACTGAAGCTTCTCATCCACGTCGACGAGCGTGTCGAAAACGTGGCGCAGCGCCTCGGCCTGACTGCCCAGCGTGGACCAATGCGGATCAATTGAATCCGGACCGGCGCGCAGACCGATCATCAGGTCTTGCGACATGGCCATCGGTGCGGTCACAAGCACTGCGAGTGTGGCGATGCCGGACCTCAGTGTGGTTTTCAACATGTAAGTCTCCATTTGTTATGGTGTACTGTAACACTATGCTAGCGACGATTTTAACGTCAAGAAAATATACCAATCGGGAGCAATTAAATTTGCAATGCCCCACAATTTGAGTAACAATAATGCGAGAGATGTCGCTAGAAGAACCAAATACGATTAACCGATACACTAAGTTGATACAATATGATGCAACCTAGCATAGATGAGATAGAGCCCGCGCTTGTACGCATTGCGGCCGCTGTGGACCCTGAGTCGTCGGTCAATGTGTCGGTGCAACTGCGCGGGGCGCTTGAATACGGCATCGCCACGGGGGACATTCCGGCAAACACGCGTCTGCCGTCGGTGCGCCGCCTTGCCGCAAGCCTCAAGCTGTCGCCGGTTACGGTCAGCAACGTCTATGCCTCCCTGCAGGAGCGCGGCCATGTGGAAGGGCGCATCGGATCCGGCACGTTTGTGACCGACCGCGCGCCACCGCCTGCCGCGCACTCCCAACGTCTTGCCGCGTTCGAGCGTCAGATCACCGACTTGATACAAACCGGCCGCGATCTTGGACTGTCGCGTCATGACATCGCTTTCCGGATCGCGATGGCTCCGACCGCCGCCGAAAGGCCGCTGAAAATCGTTGTCCTGGGCACTTTTCTTGACGCGACCAAAGCTTACGCGGCGGATCTGAATGCGCTTTTGGGCACGGGCGACGATGTTACCGCCGTCAGCATCGGTGCGGTCGAAGCGGGCGAATATCCCGCCGCCGATCTAGTGTTTTGTCCGCACACCCTGACAGCCGATGCCATGCGCCTGTTTCCCGAGACGCCGGTTCTGGGCATGACGCTGATCCCGAACGAGGCGACGCGCATCGCGCTGGCCGCCATCCCCCCCGAAGCCGAAGTGACCGCCGTTTCCTATTTCGACGATTTCCTGCCCACGCTCAAAAGCGGGATCGCCCGGTTTGCCCCACATCTGGGTCGCGTCACCACCGTGCCGCGTGGCGAAACCACGTTGCCAGCACTGATGTCCCGTGCCGATTTCCTGATCTATTCGACCGGGGCCGAAGACCTGCGCGATGGTCTTCGCAGTGACCAAATCGCCATCGAATACCGTCACACGCCCGACAGCCACGCCTTCCGGTCAGAGCTTTTGCCCTCCATCGAGAGCGCACGGGCGACCCTCAGCGCAAAGGACACGCACCATGAAGATAAGTGAGAGCAACTGGTTCGAAGTCGAGGACTACCTCAAGACCGACGACCGTTGTGTTCTGCCGCTGGGCAGCACCGAACAACACGCCCATCTGAGCCTGTCTGTCGATACGATCCTGTCCGGCAAGATTGCTGCCGACGCCGCAGAGCCCCTGGGCGTGCCGGTCTTCCCGACGGTGCCCTACGGCCTTACGCCATATTTCATGGGGTTTCCCGGCACAGTCTCCTTGCGCCTTACGACTTACGCGGCGCTCGTGCGGGATGTGCTGGACAGCCTTTATGACACCGGTTTCCGCCGCATTCTGATCGTGAATGGGCATGGCGGCAACAGCCCCGTGCAGCCGGTTTGCGCCGAATGGATGCAGGATCGTGATGGTGCCCGCTGCCGGTTCCACGACTGGTGGCGCGCGCCGCGCACATGGGCTGCGGTGCAGGACACCGACCCGATCGCCTCGCACGCCTCATGGATGGAGAACTTCCCGTGGACCCGCCTTGAAGGTCGTCCCGTGCCGCCTCAACAAAAACCCTATGTCGATTTCGAGCGCCTGCGCGACCGCGATGCGCAAGGCGTGCGCGACCTGATCGGTGACGGTAACTATGGCGGACATTATCAGAAACCGGACGCCGACATGCACCGGATTTGGGGCATCGCCGTCGAAGAAACCCGGTCGCTGCTGGAAGGCGACTGGGCATGAAGAATGGTCCTATTCTGATTTGGGGCGCGGGTGCCATCGGCGGTATCCTCGGGGCGTATTTCGCCCGTGCCGGTCACGCGGTGCACATGGTCGACATCGTCGAGGATCATGTGATCGCCATGCGCAAAGGTTTGCGGATCGAAGGCCCGGTCGAGGAATTCGTCCAACCGCTGCCCGCTGACACGCCCGCCACGCTCACAGGCACCTTCAGCCGGATCATTCTGGCGGTAAAGGCGCATCATACCGAAAGCGCGCTCACCATGCTGCTGCCGCATCTGGCGCAGGATGGCTATATCGTCTCTGCGCAAAACGGCCTGAATGAACGGGTGATCTCCGCGCAGGTTGGTGCTGATCGCACGCTGGGGTGCTTTGTCAACTTTGGCGCGGACTGGCTGGAGCCGGGGCGCATCCTTTACGGCAACCGCGCTGCGGTGGCCTTGGGTGAACTTGATGGCAGCGACACCGCCCGTCTGACCGAAATGCACGCCCTTTTCCGTATCGTCGAGCCGGACGCGGTCAAAACAGACAACATCTGGGGCTATCTGTGGGGCAAATGCGGCTATGGCGCGCTCTTGTTCGCCACGGCGCTCACGCCCGCATCCATGTCCGATGCGATGGACCCCGCCCCGACGCGCTGCGTCTATGCGAAACTCGGGCACGAGGTCATGCAACTTGCCGCCGCCGAAGGTGTCTCCCCCCTTGGTTTCAACGGCTTTGACCCGCTGGCGTTCCGAACCGGCGACACCGCAGGCATCGACGCCGCGATTCACGCGATGGTGGCGCACAACCGCAAGACGGCCAAAACCCACTCGGGCATCTACCGCGATCTGGCCGTGCGCAAACGCAAAACCGAAGTTGACGCACAAATCGGCGTGCTGGTCCAGATCGGCAAAGACCGCGGTATCCCAACGCCCGCGCTGGCGATGCTGTGCGACTTGATCCATGACATCGAAGATGGCAAGCGCGCGCAATCCACCGACCTGCTCGACCTGATGGTGCCGCTATGCAAGTGACACTCGAGGGCAAGAACTTTGCAGTGACCGGCGCCGCCCAGGGCATCGGGGCCGCCATTGTGCGGGGCCTGATCGACGCAGGCGCCCACGTTGCAGCCATGGATATCGACGCGATGGATGCTCTGGCGGATCTGGCTTCTGTCACCCGCCACACCGGCGATCTGGGCAGCCGTGACTCCGCCCACGCCCTTTGCGCCGAAGTTCTCACGCGGCACGGCCACATCGATGGGCTGATCACCGCAGCTGGCGGCGTGCGCGGCCAAACCGGTCGACCGCTTGAAGACATCACCGAAGCCGATTGGCACGCGATATTTGCGGCCAATGTGGACGCCGCCATGTGGTGCGCCCAAGCCTTCGCCCCCCAGATGAAAGCCCGTGGCGCAGGTCGCATCGTCACCATTTCATCAGGCGCAGGGCTAAAGGCCAGCCTGACCGGCATTCAGGCCTATGCCTCGGCCAAGCACGCGCTGATCGGGCTCACGAAACAGTTGGCACTCGAACTCGGGCCGCATGGCATCACCGTCAATTCCGTCGCCCCGGGCTTCATCCTGTCCAATCCTGCGACCGAACGCCAATGGGATGCGTTTGGGCCTGAACGCCAGAAACAGATCGTCGGATCGATCCATATGCGCCGCCTTGGCCGTGCGCAGGACATTGCAGACGCGGTGACATTCCTGTGCTCGGACCGCGCCGCGTGGATCACCGGCCAAACCCTGCAAGTCGATGGAGGACACGCATGACGGACCCACACACATGGGACGAAGCAACCTGGCGCGGCAAGGTCGAGGCCATCCGCGCGGGTCGGTCCTTATTGCCAAAAACATGGCCTGACGGAAAACGGTGCGCCGTGGCCCTGTCCTTTGACAGCGACCATGAAACCAACGAGTTGCGTGACGGTGGCAATTCGGTTGCCCGCCTCAGCTGGGGTGAATTCGGCGCACGGCGCGGCGTTCCACGCATCCGTCGCGTGTTGGACACATACGGTGCCAAGGCCAGCTTTTTCGTGCCCGCCGTCTCGGCGCTGCTGCACCCCGAAGAACAACGCAGCCTTTCGCAAGACGGCCATGAGATCGGCCTGCACGGCTGGATTCACGAGCTGAACACCGGGCTCGACATCGACACCGAGCGCGACCTGATGCTGCGCGCCGCCGATACACTGGAACAGATCACCGGCACCCGACCCGTTGGGATGCGCACACCGTCGTGGGATTACAGCCCAAACACCCTGACCATCGCCCGCGAGATGGGGCTGATCTATGACAGCTCCCTGTTCTCTGACGATGACCCCTATGAAATCATGCAAAACGGCGAGCCGACTGGCATGGTTGAATTGCCTGTCGAATGGATCCGAGACGATGCGGTCTATTTCATGATGAACCGGTTTGGCGCACAGCGGCCCTATACCCCGCCCGCCGATGTGCTGGACATCTTTTTGCGCGAATACGAAGGTGCGCGCGCCGAAGGCGGTCTGTTCCTGTTGACAATGCACCCGCACGTCACCGGCTATCGGAGCCGTATTTTCATTCTGGAACAGTTGCTTGAGCGTATCACAAACGATGGTGATGCGTGGATCGCCACCCATGCCGAGATTGCGCAATACTGCGCCGATCAGGTTAATATGACCCCGATAGGATTGACATGAAACGTTTTTCCCTTGCCGTTCATGGTGGCGCAGGCACCATCCTCAAATCCAACCTCACACCCGAGCTTGAAACGGCCTATCACGCTGGCCTGCGCGCGGCTTTGCAGGCCGGGCATGACGTCCTCGCTCAAGACGGTTGTGCCCTTGATGCGGTTACCGCAGCGGTCTGCGCGCTGGAGGACGAGCCGTTGTTCAACGCAGGTCGCGGGGCGGTCTATACCTCGGACGGAAAGCAGGAAATGGACGCGGCAGTCATGGATGGAAGCACCCGTGCCGCAGGGGCTGTGGGCGGTATCTTTGGCCCGCGCAATCCGATCCGCGCCGCCCGCGCCGTAATGGAAAACACCGATCATGTGATGCTGATCGGCCCCAACGCCCTCGACGTTGCACACAACGCCGGCCTGCCCTTTGCCGACAAGGATTATTTTTTTACGCAGGCGCGCTGGGACGCGCTGCAATCCACGCTCGACATGCGCAAGCGGGGCGTCGAAGATGACGACCCTGCCCGCCGTCACGGCACCGTGGGTGCGGTGGCTTGCGACGCGGTAGGCAACATCGCTGCGGCCACCTCGACCGGCGGCATGACCGCAAAGGCACCGGGGCGCATCGGTGACACGCCGATCGTCGGAGCGGGCACCTTTGCCGACAATGCAACCTGCGCTGTGTCAGGCACCGGCCATGGCGAGGTTTTCATACGCTATACAGCCGCTGCCGAAATCGCAGCTCGCATGCGGCACGTCGGCCAATCGCTCGAGGACGCGGCGGACCATGTTGTGATGCACGATCTGGCCGACCATGACGGCTCTGGCGGACTGATCGCGGTGGATGCAAAGGGGACGATCACGATGCCCTTCAACTGCGAGGGCATGTATCGCGGCAAGGTCACGCAGAGGGGCGATTTCGAGACGTTCATCTACCGATGAATGGCGCTCCGGGAGCCGAAGGCGCATCAATTTGCCCGGAGCGCCAAATCCAATGGGATCATACAAATGAACACCGGATTTCCCGTTACACAAGGTACCGGTGCTCACATCTCGTCGGCCCACCTCAAGCTGTCTGCAAGGATCAGAATTTACAACCAGAACATTACGACGGCGGCGACAGCGCATGCACGCGGGACAACCTTTGAGAATCTGTCATAGCGGGTAGCGACGCGGCTGGCAGCGCACCTGAAGTCATAAAGGTTGCGACGCTCGCCCCATCGGGTGTCTGTCGTCAACTGGCCAACATGAGCACTGTACAGGAACGGTCGCTCCAGAGAGGTTATGCGTCAGGGAAAAGAGGATCGTCGAGAGATTGAAAGACCCAAGGGCCTCTTCAAAACAACAGCTCGAACAAACGAAGCTGGAACGGCTCGTGGAAAATGGGCATGCCGGGTCACGATCTCCGAAAGTTCGGGCCCTGATGACGGAATCCCGAACATAAAACGATCTGGCCTCAGGTTCCTCCAAGGCCAGATCGTGTTTTGCAAGCGCAGAATTAGAACAGGAAATCACCCCCGCTGAGATCATTAACTGACACCGAAGTCAGAGTCAGCGTGTTGCCCAGCAGATCGTCGATCACCACGTCCGAACCTACCTGCGACATGTGTCCGCCGGTAGACAAGTCGATGAAGTCTGTGATGGTCGACACCCAACCCAGGTCGATCTGCTCCAGCGCGTCTGCGGCGTCGAAGTCGGTGATCGTATCCTGACCTTTGCTAAAGACAAACATGTCCGACCCGGTACCGCCAGCGATCCTGTCATCGCCCTCGCCGCCGCCGATTGTATCGTTGCCTGCGTAGCCGTTCAAAATGTCGTCTCCGGCACCGCCATAGACGACATCGTTGCCTTGTCCTGCGCCGATCTCATCGTTGCCGTTGCCGCCACCCAGCGTATCGTCACCAAGCTCGCCATACAGCACATCGTTGCCTTCGCCGCCCCACAATTCATCAGCACCGTCGCCGCCGCCGATCTTGTCGTCTCCGAGGGATTGAGCAACCCCACGTCTGGAAATTCGGATTTGGCATGATCACGCATCCTGGCATTCCCATTTGATATAGGCCTT
>NZ_JAIMIA010000094.1 GCF_019966495.1 Tateyamaria pelophila
AGACGATGTCATCAAGCAGTACCTGGAATTACATTCCGACAAATGATGCCTCCGGCGTCAGCCGGTGGTCCTTCACTTCATCAGGGTCGCGCACATCCAGGAAAACAATCCCAAGGTTTGCCGACAGTGCTTCGGCGGCATCTGATGGTGACAAGTAAAGGCCAAGAGGGGTCTTTTTTTCATCGAGCAAAATCGTTTCATCGACGGTGGATGATATTGCTTGCGCGAGAACTGGAGCAGAAAAGGCTATGCAGGCCAATACCATGCAGCATACATTGCTCACCATTTTTCGAATACTTGCCATTTTTCGATTCTCCTACCTCTGAAACCCGTGTTGTCTTGGAATACGCAACAGAATTGAGTGCTGTTTGCAGAAGCTCCACTGAGGACGCGGTGCTGTCCTATTCTCAAAAATTCCAGGTTACCCCGATGAGTGGTCCGCCGAGTTTAAGATCAAGATCCAGTCTGTCGCCATCCTTATCGATACTCATGTAGCGATATCCCAGACGGCCGGTGACGTTATCAGTAAACGCATAATCGAGTGTGGCAATGGCTTCCCAGCTCAGATTAGAACTATCTCCGATGCCAAATCCACCGACATCAACCAGTCCCGTAACGGAGTACTTTTCGCCCAAGGGTACGTGTCCACGAAGGCCAACGATTGCGTCAAACCACGACGAATCTTCGCTCAGCGACGATTTGAACCCAATACTTGGGATTTTAAATGTAAAATCTGCGCTGACATCGTAATAGCGCAGACCACCATAGACATCGACCCATTTCCCGTCTTCCTCAAAGGTACGATACGCTAGAGCCGCAGTACCCAACCAAAGGGTCGTATCTACTGATGCATTGGCAGGATCCTGGCCGGGAATGATCGTTCCACGCGCGGCGCCATCTTGGCCCAGATCAGCATATGCCAAGTCAAATATTAACCCAAAACGACCATTTCGAAACTCGGCAGATCCGAAAAATGCGCCGTTAAGGGCATCAAGTACATCGGACGAACTCAGATCGATGAGCGGGTCTCCATCTGGGAATGTTTGATCCCCTTTGATGCCTGGAACCCAGCCATATAGAGAGAAACGATTGCTCCAATCACCGGAAAATGGTGTCTCCTGTGCTTGGACGCTTAAGGCGGACAGCATAAGGGCGAAGACTGCAATGCAAAACTGTCTCATTTTTGATCCTTGGTTCGAATGTGAAACTGGTGTCAGGACTAAATGTTGGATTGAGGGCGCTGCATTGACCCCTTGAGAGTCATCGTCGTTCACAGCAGCGCCCATCAGTTTTAGACCAGTTGCCTAACCCAAGCGCATGGTCGAGGCTGTCGGCATCTTGGCGTCTGTTACCATTTCCCAGCGCTCGTTGATCAGCTCTTGCGCCGCTTGCTCCAGAAACTCCGGCGCAGCCCACTCATTCACATCAAAGTCGTTCTTGATGTAGTCGTGCTTGAACATGAAATCCTTGCCGATGGCGACCGAAGCCAGGTTTTGTTTCGACAGGTTCGGCACCATATCCATATGCTTGATGCCTTGGTAAGTGTGCTCGACGTCAAGGTAGAATGTTTGCTTGTCCAGGATAGCGGCAGCAGCGTGCTTGTGCTCGTTGGCCCAACGACCAACCTTGATCATGCCCTTCATGAAGGTCACGACCAATTCCGGGTGTTTATCTGCCATCTCGGCTGTGCAAGTTATGGCCGCCGGGATGTTGGCCGATTGCAGGGTCCAGTCCGGGTGTCGGGAAAGATCCTCGATCGCTTTGAAGTTGCCAGTTGCTTCTGAAAGCTGCTGCAATGGTTTGCTCTGCGTATAGATGGCGTCAACTTTGCCTTCTCCGAGCGCTGTCTCCAACGGGCGGAACGCCAGATCATGCTTGTGATCGCGCTTGAGCCACAGCTCCGATGGGTTTTCCATTGGCGGGCCCATCATCTCGGGCTTGTCGTACCAGTCGTCCGGATAAGGGAATTCGACGATTTCCACGTCGTCCATTGTCATACCGTTCAACCGTAGCATCAACTCGATGCCCTGATGTTCCTGGATCCGCCACCAGTCGTTCTTGATCGTATTCAGGCTCTTTGAAAGACCGACCTTCTTGCCCTTCAATTCCTGCATGGTGTAGATATCATCACGCGCGCGTACCAGCATAACTCCGCCTTCACGTGGCGCATGAGTGACCCCGAGCAGCTTGGTTTTGCGAATGTCGGCATGAACGGCCACCGGCGGAAACAGCCCTCCGAAGCGGATCAGGTTGTCCATGTTGTGGATGTAATGCGGGTACCAGTTATTTTCCTCGCGCGCTCGGAGAAACTGGTAATTGACCCCGATTTTCTTGTACTCTTCCTTGGTCCAGCCAAGTTCCTGATCGACGTTGCTGGCCGAAATGAGTGGGCAATTTGTGTAATAAACCTCGTTCCAGTCCAGAGGCACGTGGTCATATGTTGTGGACTTTGCCTTGGCAGCGGTCTTCGTCTTAGCTGCTGCTTTGGCCGGTGCCTTGGGTTTTGCCTTGTGCTTGTCCCCCAGAAGCCCCTCGGCAGCATGCAGAAGATCCGCCAAATCCACACCGCCCTCTTGAAGCCTTTCAGCGAGCAGTTTTGTCACGTCTTCGAGATCTACATTCGCGTCCGCTTTGATCTTGTTTGCCATTATCTCATTCCTCCTATTTTTCTTTCCATTTCGCACCGAGGCGATCTCGCTCACTGACCGTATGGGTCGGTCGCAGCGGTCACGCCTTATCTATCTTGGCCGTAGCATCGTCAGCATCGTGCCTTGCGAGCCACGCATCAAGAGCCGCCAGGTTTGCTTCGTCCAATGCAGCGTTGGCGATTTTCTTTGTTGCTGAAGCGTAAGCCTCCGCGGCGCCAGCACGTAGCGCGAGATGCTTGGCATCAGCGCTGGATTTCCATGATGCGACCGTCTCGGCACTGGTGGTCTTTGCGTTTTCGACCCATTTCTCGGCGGCGTTCCGTGCATCCGCAACTTCTGCTTGAGCCGCAGTAATTTCAGCCGCAACAGCATCGCGACGTTCGCGAACCTCAACTTCGGCCTCACCAAGCGACGCATGAACACCTTCACGCATTTTTGCGAAACTGCTTTCCATCTTGGTCAGTTTGACCCGCAGGCTTTCGCAGAATTGATCAATTCTCTCGCTCATGGTTGGCCCCCGTTATCATTCATTGCGACAATTCCAGATTGCGATCACTAGTTTGAGGCGACCGCCAAACGGGCCGCCCATTGCGTGAACGCCTAACAACAGTGTAACTTTAACACACCCTGCCTTTGCCAGAAGCACGATACAGTTACGTTCGCGGGCAGCGTTGCTGCCGGGTTTTCAGTGGCGTCAGTCCTGACGAGGAGTTCAGCGCAAGTAATTGGCCTGAGCCAAGCACGGAACAGACCCGGCCAAGAGGTTGAAAAGTATGCGATGCGCCGGTCCGACCTATTTGATGTAGTTCCAAGGTATTACCTCGTTGATCTGGCTTTGATTGTGGCCGTTGACGATGACAGTGAGCGTGCCGACTACCCTGTGCTCAGTTTATAGGTCGAGGGTGTACGTAACCGTGACGTGCTTCCGTTTATGTCTTTGAGTTGGATATACATGATTCATGTAGGGCAGTTTTGCGAAAGCGAACAGCACACCTGGTGCAAGTCGGCACTTGCGAACTGACTGCGCAGTTGAGACCGGCGAATTGGCCATTACATAAGTCAGGTGCCGCAACTTTGTTAGTATTCGCGTCTTTGTACGCCTTGACAGTCGGCGCAACCAAAAAGCGGTCTTAGGGGACGATGTCAAATGTCCGAAGTTGAACATAGCGAGATAGATTTCGCTTTGATTGGCACGCGGTTTCCAAAGCAGTTCGATCGAATACAGCATCTCATGCAGTTCAATCAAGACTTTGAAAGCGTCTGCGAAGAGTATTGCATCGCATATAAGACAATGCGACGCATGGAATCCAACACGTCAGAAAAATGGAAAATTGAACTCGCGGAATATCGTGAACTTATTCAGGAACTGGGTGCAGAAATTGCGGAGATGCTTCTGCAGGGGGAGAGTTTTGCTCGCAACTCGAGATTGAATCCAGAGCCATTTGATCGAGAGTGAACTGGATGTAATCCGACATCAACCTCTGGCTGTATCCCGGTCGGGCCTAAGCCTGGAAACCAATGACACGAACCCCAACAAGCAGAATTCACGAATTGGAGACTCTCGCAATGAAAAATTTGAAGGTCTACGCGCAAGAAGATGAAACCAAAAATATACTAGGGATCAGAGTAATTTCCAATCTGGCGGTGACCGTATCAACAAAGGACACTATTTTGGCTGGAACGGATGCTCATGTCTTTCTTAGTCTGGGCAGCTTGGGCAACTATCCATTGATCACCATCGGAGAGGACGATTTTGAAAAAGGCGATACAAGAACCTATTGGTTAGACACCAATTTCACTCTTGCCGCTTTACGTTCTGAAAGAATTGAACTGGGTCATGACAATACCGGAAAAATGCCGGGCTGGAATGTATCCGGGGTCGCCATCCAGATAAAACTCGCGAGTTCCAATGTGCTGTCCCTGTATAAGAGATGGGGAGAGATCGGCTGGCTTTCAGCTACTAAAGAACCTTATTTCACGACCATTGCCGAGTTGCAGGACGGGTCCCGGTAGGCCACCTGACATAATATACCCGATGGGAGCGGGGTATCGGACACATGTCCTCATTCCTGAAAGAAACCGCCAAATGACAGCTCTGAGCCCGAAGCGGTCGGTTCAAGATCGCGTCTTTCGCGCACTCAGCAAACAGGCCGTCCTATCCGGGCGAACGTAACTGTAACGTGCTTCCGGACGCATCAGCGGGATTGATACGAATTTCGTGTCGGTTGGGTACCAACCAGATCAACGTTCTCACGCAGGAGGTGCGCCGCCCTTAATGCCTCGATTGCGCGGGCGGATTCCGCTGCCGCCGCGGCGACCTGAGCCCGGGTGTCGGCACAGTGTAAACGTGGTCTGCCCTCGCGTTCACACCGTTCCTCCACGCGGCAGAGGAAAGGAATCTTGCGATGGCTGGAAAAGAAAAAGCTGAGTTGAAGCTTGAAGAAGTCTCGAAATTGCTGGTCGATAGGCTGACCGGAGGCGGCGTTTCGCTAGGCGACGTTCTGCATGCCGCAGAAGGATTGCTGCAAGGTGCTCCTGCGGCCAAGGCACCGGCAGAGAAGAAGGCACCCGCTAAGGCGAAAGTTGCGGTCGGGGAGGAATCGTCGAAATTCAAGACCGTACCGCTGGATTGGACCGAGGTCTATTACACCACCTGCCAGAATATTGCAGCCATCAACGTCGACCAAGAACTTGGCTGGACCAGGGAAGAGTACAAGAAGATCGGTGTCAAATACGCTTACTTACGCTCGCGTGAAGAGAACGACTGGTACCCGCACTACATCCACAACTTGGACAACCTGATCCGCTTTGGCGGGCTGTTTCCGCCGATCGCGGTCCATGCCGACATTCGCCGCACCAAGCTACTCGGGGTGACACATGTACCGGCCGAAGGTGGCTGTATGCTGGTGCGCGCGCGCGACGACCTCTATCGCGTTCAGGAGTTGAGGGGAAAGAAGATAGGCCTGTCCAAGAGTCTGAATAGCATCAAGAACGACTGGTTTCGGATTCAAGAACAACAGGGCATCGAGTTGATGCTACGGTTGAACGGCATGACAATGGACGACGTGGAAATTGTCGATTTTCCCTATGCCGATGACTGGTTCGACAAGCCCGAGATGGTCGGCCCGCCGATGGAGAACGCGTCGGAGCTTTACCTGAAGCGTGATCACAAGCATGACATGGCTTACCGGCCGTTGGAAACTGCGCTTCTCGACGGCACGGTCGACGCGATCTATACCCAGAGCAAGGTATTCCAGCACATTCAGGAAGCCACCGGCACGCTCAAGGCGATCGAGGATCTATCCCGTTATCCAGACTGGACGCTTCAGGTGGCGAATATCCCGGCCGCCATTACCTGCACCGCCGAGATGGCTGAGCAGCACCCGGAACTGGTGGTCGCCTTTATGAAGGGCATGATCAAGGTCGGTCGCTGGTCCAACGAACACAAGCACGCCGCCGCCGCCATTCTCGACAAGCAGACACTATATCTGGATGTCGAGGACACTTACCAAGGCATAAAGCACATTGACATGGTGCCGAACCTGTCAAAACAAAATCTGGCCTCGGTCGCCTTCGGCAAGGATTTCATGTTCAAGCACGATTACATCAAGAACGACTTTGATGTGAATGAATGGGCCGCACCGGAGTTTCTGGAGCAAGCCGCACAAGAGCTGCTCAACGAGCGCTGGAAAATAGAGACCGGTGCCAAGATGCTGACTGCCTCAATCAGGCGTTTGGGTTAGGCAATTGGTCTCAAATTGATGGGTGCGGCCGTGAAAAGCGACAAGTCCGCAATCTACCCTCGAAGCTTTCTCCGAGCGAACGAGCCGCACCATAAACAGACTGGGAACCTTTTGTCAGGTGGCGAACACTAGACCAATGAGAGATCGTCACCCTGAGCAGTGGTGACAGTGCCTTTCACATGCAAACTGAATTGGGAGTAACTGAAAGTGAATGAAATCATCAAGGTAGATGAGAGCCTGTGTATCGGCTGCGGCAACTGCATTCGCACTTGTCCAGGAGGGCTCATCACCAAGGGCGATCAGACGCCTGTTCCGACAGAGGGTTCGTGGGATCTCTGCATTGATTGCGGCCATTGCGTCGCCGTGTGTCCGACGGAGGCCTTGCATCAACGCACATTGGGTCCGGAAGGCTGCATCCCGATAGATACTCATCTCATCCCGACTTGGGAGCAGGCCAGACAGTTCCTGATCTCAAGGCGGTCTGTCCGCGTTTATGTGAACAAAGCCCTTGAGAAGGAAAGAATCCTGCAATGCCTTGACGCTGCGCGCTTTGCCCCGAACGGGGCGAACCGGCAAATTGTGCGCTGGGTTGTCATCAGCGATCCAAAACAAGTTCGTCGCATTGCCGAGATGTCGATCGACTGGATGAAAAGCGTCCGCGAGACGAATCCGGCGTTGTACAAAGAAGCCAAGCTGGAGCTGTTCACGTCTGCATGGGATTCTGGGCAGGATCAGATTTCTCGGGGAGCACCTTGCTTTATCCAGGCATGGGCCCCCAAAGACGAACGTACCGCCCCCCAAGCTGCAACGATTGCGTTGGCCTATGCTCAACTGGCAGCACACGCGATGGGACTCGGCAGCAGTTGGAGCGGCGGCATAAATACTGCAGCGCAAGCCTATCCGCCGCTGAAGAAACTTCTTGGACTACCGGAGGGCACAGTTTGCTATGGCACGATACTGCTCGGCAATCCCGCTGAAACATTCGCGCGTATCCCGGCGCGTAAAGACGCCGATGTGACTTGGCTCTGATTTTTGGAGGACCTAATGACTGAAACCAAGCAAAGAACGCGGATGCAACGAATGGGCTACCGCGCGCCAACCGATACGGTGGAACCCGATGAGCTTGTACTCGTCGAATATGTTAACGATGGACGCGTAGCGATCATTTCGCTCAATCGGCCACACGCCGACAATGCGGTCACTACGGAACTGGCAACACAGTTGATCGAGATTCTTGAGACGATTGCAGCCCGGTCCTCTGTACGCGTTGCCATCCTGACCGGCGCCGGTGACCGAGCCTTCTCCATCGGTGGGGATCTGTATCAGCGCAAGGAGATGACCAAGGAACAGTGGCTGCGCCAGCGCCAGGTCTTTGATCGCGTACTTTACACGCTGCGCCAATTGCGCAGGCCGATAATAGCAGCTGTTCAGGGGATGGCGTATGGCGGGGGGTGCGAAATAGCTGTGAGTACGGACTTCATTATTGCATCCGACGATGCCATGTTCGGCCAGCCTGAAGCTATTGTCGGGCTGAGTGCTGGTGGTGGTTCTCCTGTCCTACTTCCCCGCGTTCTGGCTCCAGGAAAAGCCATGCAGATGTTGATGACAGGCGAGCCTATCAGCGCTCAGGAGGCGCATCGACTTGGCATGGTTAACGAACTCTACCCAAAGGCGGAACTCATGGCGAATGTCTTGCGCATCGCGGAGGCAATCGCGAGCAATTCACCCACGGCGGTACAGTCAGTTAAACGTGCGGTTCTGATGGGGGAAGGTGAACCGATCGAACAGGCAGCCGGGATCATGATGGACGCGCATTGGCGATCTGTAGTCCATTCCGACCGCGAAGAAGGCAGCCGCGCATTTATTGAAGGCAGGGAACCGACGTTCAAAGATCCTGATTTTTGAAATTTGATTGCAAGGTGTTAGTGGCAAGAACGTCCGGAAGTAGAGGAGAAGCTCCAAATGGCGACGATGACAATTAAAGGCAAACAGATGCGGTCGGTGGATGTGGACTGGAAAGAATTCTACTACACTAACTGCGCCTTGATTTCCCCCAGCAACGTAGATCAGGAAATTGGTTGGGTTAAGGAAGAGCTCAAAAAAATCGGCGTCGCCTATAAATTTCTTCGTTCCACTGTAGAGAATGACTGGTATCCGCATTACGTCCATAACCTGGACAACCTGATGCGTTATGGCGGTTGCTTTCCTGCCATTCACACTCAGGCAGACATCCGTCGCACCAAGCTGATTGGCACGACGCATGTCTACGAGGGTGGATGCATGTTGGTGCGCGCAAGAGACGACATCTATCGAATGACAGATCTAAAGGGCAAAAGGATAGGTCTTTCCAAAAGCCTGAACGTGATCAAGAATGACTGGTGGCGCGTTCAGGAGGAGCAAGGCATCGAACTGATGCTACGCATGAATGGCATGACCCGTGATGACGTCGAGATCGTTGATTTCCCTTACCCGGATGATTGGTACGACAAGCCAGAGATGCTCATGCCGATGGAAAACCCTTCCGAATTGTGGCTCAAGCGCGATATCAAGCATGACTTGGGTTACCGCCCGCTGGAAATGCCGCTTCTTGAAGGCAAAATTGACGCGATCTACACCCAAAGCAAGGCGTTTCAGCATCTTCAGGAGCAAACCAGTAAGGTCAAGGCTATCGAGAATTTGTCCAACTATCCGGACTGGACCTTGCAGGGGGCGAATGTACCCGCGACCATGACAGTAACTGAAATTGCTTGCCAAGAGCACCCGGAAATTATCGTCGCTATGATGAAGGCAATGATCAAAGTTGGTCGTTGGTCCAATGAGCACAAACACGCGGCGGCAGTCATCCTCAACAAGGGCACCTACTACCTTGATGCCGAGGACACTTACCGAGGCATCAAGCAGGTGGACATGGTACCGACGTTGTCCCCGTACAATCTTGAGGCCCTACAGATCAACAAGGACTTTATGCTAAGTCATGGATACATCGAAAACGATTTTGACGTGTTCGAATGGGCGGCGCCAGAATTCCTGGAAAAAGCGGCCGCGGAACTGGCTGAGGAAGAATGGGAGCTTCGAAAAACCTCTAGGATCCCATCCGTGACAACATTGGAAGATGCGATGACTGCACGACTCGGCTGACAGCTTGATGAAGCATCGGTCGGCGACCGTTCTGCCTGATCGATGTCACCAAAAAACTGACCTTCCAAGCGTTAAAAAACTCCGCGATACGCTCGGAATATTGCCCCCGAAAAGAGCCACGCACAACACCAAGCTAAACGGGAGGAACAAAAACGCAAAAAACCAAGTCAAATCAATTCAATACCGAAAATGCTATGGTGAATTTGGTACCCTTGTTAGGATGAACCCAATTACGTGCTAGAACCGAATATGGTAACCCGCATCGTTCGGAAGGAAAAAGGAAATGGCTATGAAATATGCGGACAAGAAGGGTGTGATCTCTGGTGTGCCACAAACGAATGGCCAAATGTCGCGGCGGCTGCTTCTGGCGTCTGGCCTTGCTGCCGGGGTTTCTGCCTGTTCCAAGCCTGCACCCTTGATCGGGGTCCCTTCAACGCGGACGCTTTCCAATGCCGAGCTCAAGAGCAGAGGGCATCGGATCTACATCGCGACCACCCGTCGCGCATCCGAGGTTGAAGGCGAATTCTATAGTGGCGAGCGTGGGTCAAGCCTTAGCTTTGCGGCTGTCGACGTTATAATCCCTCCCAACCATGTCGCTGGCCAAGTCGAACGTCCGCGGAACCCGCCCGTCAATCCAGACAAGCATTTCTTGATTATCAATCCAGAAACTTTCCCCACCCGCCTAGATTTACGGCGCGTAATGGATGCTGAAATGCTCAAGCGTCCAAGGGGAAAGCGCGAAGCCATGCTCTGGATACATGGTTACAATACGACACTCACGTCCGCCGTCCTTCGCCTTGCGCAATTCGTCGAAGACACAGGCTATACCGGAGTGCCATTTCTCTATTCCTGGGCGTCACAGGGTAAACTCACAGGATATGTTTATGACATCAACAGCGCGCTGATTGCCCGTGACTACCTTGAAGATCTTCCAAACCTGTTGCGGGATTCACCGATCGAAGGGATAGACATCATTGCGCATTCCATGGGCAACCTCGCGGCCATGGAGGCCATTCGCGGCGTAAGCAAACGAGAGGGTTTCAACTCTACAGGCAAGCTCCGGCACGTCATCCTTGCAGACCCTGATATCGACATAGATCTGTTCGTCGGACAGTTGCGTCGTATTCCCGAGGACCAGCGGAATTTCTTTGTTCTCACGTCGGGGGATGACAAGGCTCTCGCACTCTCAGCAAGGATCGCACGCAAACCACGTGTTGGCCAACTTGATGCGGCTGCGCTCACCAGTCTGGGTGTAAATGTGATCGACCTGACGCAGGTGTCTGATACCAATTCGATCAACCACACAAAATTCGTGGATTCACCAGATGTCGTGCAACTCCTCGGGAGCCGAATTCTCGCCGGTGACTCCTTTGATGACCATACGCGCTTTGGGGCTGGCGAAAAGTTTATTCTCGGAGCAGGAGGAGCCGTGATCGCTGTCGATGATGTCAATGGTTGAGTCCGGTATTTTCATTTGTCGACCGACCCCATTTTGTAAGACAGAATAATGAAGCGATGACTCAAATACATGCGATAGGGGTTATGAAAAAGATGATTAAATCCGTTGTCACGTTTGGAAGTATGATTGCCGCCTCGGCGGCTCATGGCTTTGCTCAATCCGAGCCGGTTGACGCAACTGCTGTTCAGCGCTCGTTGGAAGTTTTCGGGCGCGGTCTACGGATGGATCACGGCTATTGATGCGACAACCCAGTTAAGGCCGACGGGACGATCCTTTGGGGTCCGTTATTTACGGGGAGTACAAAACTTGACAGCGGTCGCGCACTATTCTTTGGCGCGAGCTATTTGCACGGAATGACCAGCCGGATGCTCTGGCAAGCAAGTCAATCCATTCTGCAACCCGAAAATACTTCTCTATACCATTTCGCCACCGTGGTGTTCTGACAATCCGCTATCATCGACTCGAAGCATTCGACGGCTGGAAAACGGCAGCAAGCATTGCGTGATTGATGGACGCTTCGCTTTCGCTGACTGCCATAAGTTTATGTGACAACCCCCAATTGACCCGACTTGCGCGGGACCAGAATTAAGATAGCTTAATCTAATGGTAGAAATCTTCCGTATGACAGTTCGGTTCCACACCACAGTCCTTGTTGCGCTTTTGGGTATCGGAGCGTCTGGTGCACTGAGCGCTGAAGAAAACCGCAAGCATTGGGGCGATGTCGGAGAGTGGGGTGTTTTTGTGGACATGGAAAACAATAACGGCTGCCTAATCGAGAAGGAATTTCCAGACGGGACACTTGTGCGCATCGGAAAGCTGCCCGTCCAACACGCCGGTTATTTCACAGCTCTTAACAAGGCGTGGACACATATCGACACGACGATGAAAGACCAATACTATTTTGATTTTGGCGATGTGTTGTTCGCGGGAGAGGTCGTCGGCGTGGTCGAAGGCGAATGGCATGGCGGATATGCTTTTTTTAACAACCCAGAATTTCTCCAAGACCTCGGTGCAAAGACACAAATTACGATCGAAGGAACACGCAGAATACCCCTGAGCGTTGAACTGAAGGGTACGCAGCACGCCATTGCTGAGTTAGAGCGTTGTCAAGCCGCGCAAAAATCATGAGATCGCGCGGAGTTGTTGTCTTCAAAGGGGTGCGGCGCGCCCTCGTAATTGTCATTTTTCTTTGCGTCGCTGTTATGGCCTTCGGATGGATAGGTCTGGAATCAGGAGCGTTTTCAGGTCAGCGCCGGGCCTTGGTTTCGCGATTGCTCACCACCGGGATTGGCCAGAAGGTCGAAGTTTCTGGGGATATCCGGCTCCGATTAGGATTCGACACACATTTCTGGGTCGAAGATGTAACTGTCCAAAGCGCCAAAATGCCGGACGTCAACGTCCTGCAGATCAAAGAGCTCCGCTTTGATGCCGATACATGGGGTTTGATTAACAGCCGCTTTGACTGGGATGACTTCATCCTGTCCGGAGCCCAGATCAGATTTCTCAAGAAGGAGAATGGCGACACCAGCTGGGGTGAGGCTGCGGCATCAACAAGGAGCGCAGACCAAATAAACCAGCAAGCAGATGGTATTCTTGATATTCTTCGTAACCGCCATGTCGAAATCAAGGAGTCTACCCTGACCGTTGAGCTGCAGGATAGCGGCTTTGACTTTGAGGCTGTCGTCGATGAATTTCGTGTGACCCAGGAAAACAACGGGCGCCTTACTCTGGTCAAAGGCAGTGGGACACTCAACGGGCAGGATTTATCACTCGATGGTAGTTTTCCAGCTGATGAAACGTTCAATGCGGAAATCCTGGTCGGTGGATCGACTTCAAAGATCTCCGGCAATCCGTTGCAAGGCACTGGTGGGACAGAATACGAGGCCACGCTCACAACGAAAATAGCCTCCCTTGGCGACCTTCAGGAGGCCGCAGGACTAAAGCGGACGACGGAAGGCCAGGGTTCCCTGAATGCGGACCTTAAAGGTGCTCCCGGCCAGCACTCAGTACGAAATCTTAAAATGGTCACCGAAGATAATGACGGGCGGCGTCTGCAGATCAGCGGTGAGATTGAAGATTTTTTCCGGTTTGGCGGTACAAATCTGGCTTTTGCTATGGATTTTGAACCACCAGTGATGATCTTTCAGCCGAAGAGCAAGACCTTCGAGGTGGCCCTTGAGAAAATCTCGGCAACTCTGACCGGTAATCCGGAGAGCTTTTATGTAAACGACGTCTCGATCGAGACCACTGCTTTCCACCCAAAGCTGAAAAAAATCGGGCCGATACAGATCGGGAAGCTGTTTCGCACCGACGATGGCGAAATCAGCCTGACCGGCATATATCTGGTCGCCGGACAGGGGGAGCAGCCGTACTTTACGCTCGACGGTGAGGTCACGGACGTAATGCAGCTCAAAGGCATTGATTTGAAGTCGCACTTGCGGATGCCTGCAACAAGACTATTTCCATTCAATCAGTTCAAAGACGAAAACGCATTGGGATTGATCGAAGGTGACATCCTTGTTTCAGATTCAGTGGGCTCCTTGGGAATCAACAGCCTTAAACTGAAATCTACCGACACTTATATTTGGGAGGTGTCGACTTCAGCCAGCGTAGGCAGCCTTGAATACCTTGAAAACATCACGACAGACACTCAGATCAAACTGCCAAACCCAGCCGCATTTTTGAGTATCTTGGGCGCGCAATCAAAAATATCCGAGCCTATCCAAGTCGGCTGGACGGCGCAAAACTCCAGTGATGGCCCGCTTGCATTGGACGCTACTTTGGCATTCGCACGTACTGATGTTGAAGCGAAACTATCGTTTGGAACTCAGGATGATAAGCCAAGCATTGAGGGAAACGTTCTCGGGCACGCCGTCCATATCACAGATGTTCGAAGGCTTGTGGCCCTAGGTAAGGCGGTTGCCTCACTTGTTGAGGACCCCTACGCAAACCGCAAAGCCAAACCGCTGGTAATCGTGCGTGATGCTAAACCGCTTGTTATTGAGCGCGATGCAAAACCGTTGGTCATTGCGCGCGCATCAAAGCCCCTTGCTCTGGGCGAACCAGAGAAACCCCTTGATATCATGAAATTGGCACAGGAGGCTATCGTACGAATTAGCATTGAGTTCTCGAAGGTTTTGGGCGTGTCCGGTTTGAACAAGGTCAACGCAGTTTTGCAGGTGAAAGATGAGATTGCCAATCTAGACCCGATAACTTTGTCTGTTGTGGGTGGAGCTGCGACAGCCTCTGTGACCTCTGACCTCAGAAAGACACCACAGTTACTCAGGTCAAAGGGAAAACTGGGTGGCATCAGGCTCGAGACGCTGATGACTCTTGCAAATTCGAAAATTGAGGCAGAGGGGATCATCTCCGGGCCCTTTGATATATCCTTCGACATCAGACGCATGTCAAATTTGCTTGCTACCGCTTCGGGGTCCACCACCTTAAGGCTGGACAACGGGAGGATCGCCACAAGCCTGCTCAACCTTGCCGGTCTCGGCGTGATCCCATGGCTGTTCTCAAAAGAGCTTCGTGCCGGATATACCGACATCACTTGTGCTATAGCCCCGGTTTCTTTAGCGCGCGGTACCATCTCCATCCGAGAGGCAATTATTGACACGCCGCGTGTCCAAGTGCTGGTCAACGGACAGGTTAATGTCGCCAATGATACTCTGGCCATTCGCGCAGTCCCGCGACCACTGAATCGCGCCGAAGCCCGAAGCCCGTTCCCGGTTTCGGTAACTGGCACGTTTTCTAATCCGGAGATACGAATAGAACGTGGTGCGGACTCGGGCGCTACCGTGCAAGGGACGCCGGACAGCCGGCAAGCCCATAAACCCTGCGTTCCTGTCTCAAACTGAAGGACGGAAACTGAGCATTCCTGCCATCGGCATGTCTCAGTGGGGTTACGCAGCGATTGCCGAAAGATAGACCGTAGTGTCGCAAAGATTGGACTTCAGTTGCGTTGCCGGGGGTGGCAAGTCATGTCGCGTACGTCTGGGGCTGTGTTGCTGGCGAGTTACGTCCGGCGGATCTGGTAGCCAGAAAACACTTAAAACACTGAAGATGCTTGATTCCAAACGCGCTCACCAGTGAGCTAGCGCACGACTAGCGCCGCACGAAGTGATGCGCGTTCAAAAGCTAGTTGAGGTGAGGCAGGCATGCACTAACCTGCCCGCAGGTCCAGCAAATCTAGGACGGCGGTGCGCAAAACGGCTTCGTCCGCTGGATTGAGGGCTGGATTGCCAGCACGGTGTCCCCAGTTCGAGTCGATCTGACGCAGTTCCGCTTTGGGCATCATGGCGGTTTCCAATGCGCTAAAGCATGACGTTTGACCTGTCCTCGGCGAGAGTGCCATAGGTCTTGTAGGCAACCCGTGCACGCGGAAGGGTCATACCCTTTTGCAGCTTGAAATTCTCAATCTCGAAAATCTGGTAATCCGGCTTTGCCATGAGTCACCGCATCGTAACAGCGGAACGGTCCGATGGTCCCGAAGGTGACCATCTATCGGATTGGCCGCATCACCAGACGCGCTGCAATTCACTCAAGTTGAGCTTGTCCCGAGACACTCCGTCCTACTCCTCATACTCTCGCTTTCGTCGCAATCTCAGCCCTTACACATGGCATCGAGTATTGCGGGCGAAACATGCTGATAGCGAAGCTTTTCAGACGGGTGTCGTCGAACTCCTCGGCAGCACACCGCGCTTTTGGGATTCAGTTCCGGATAATTGCACAGAGATGTTGATCTTATGACACATGGCTCCTTCTAGTTTACCCGCCTTCCCCTCTTTCGAAATCGCTGGTACCGACCGGTATGTCGACCTTATATACCTAGCATTACAGTTGCATTTTCTTCCGACGTCTGAATCCATGAGTTTCCATGAATCGGAGGCCATGGATGGCAGGTGCATCAGTCGAGGCGACGCTTGAACTTTGGGCGTCTTCGTTGCGGGAAGTAAAGGTGCGGATGCGGCCGTTGTTCACGCAGGAGCGTGTGGCGGCATCAGCGGGACAGTTTTTGGACGGCTTGCTGGGTGAGGAAAGGCGCAAGACGGGTTGGATGCGTGCGGAAGCGGCTGGCGATCCCGGTCCTTGGCGGCAACAGGCGATTCTGGGTCGGGGATCCTGGGACGCGGACTATCGTGCGCGATTACGCACTTGAGACCTTGGCTGATCCCAATGCCGTTCTCGTGCTTGATGGTGAGCCGAGCAAGCGAATGAACCAGTGAATCATTCGCTCGGCGAACGGGTTTCTCAAGCAGGGCAAGGCGTCCTGTGGGGTCGGTCGGCAATATACCGGTTCGGCTGGCAAGGTTACCAATTGCCAGATCGGAGTGTTCGCATCCTATGTCTCCCGGCATGGCCACGCCTTCATCGATAGGGCGCTCTACCTGCCGAAGTCCTGGACGGATGACCGGGGTCGCCTTGCAGCAACCCATGTGCCGGATAGCGTTCGCTTTGCCACCAAGCCGGCACTGGCACTCACGATGATCGAGGGGGCGATTGCTCAAAACGTGCCGTTTTCCTGGGTGGCAGCCGACAGCGTTTACGGCGTGGGCGACATCGAGATCGCCCTCAAACGCGCAGCCAAGGGCTATGTGCTGGGGGTGAACGCCAACCATTCCTTCCGCTCATGGGGCAAGCCGCTGGCCGTGGCCGGAACGGCGAAAGACATCGCTGAAGCTTTGCCCGAGAGTACATGGCGTCGGCTGTCAGCAGGCGAGGGAACCAAGGGCGCGAGACTACATGACTGGGCCTATCTCGAACTCGCCGATCTTGACGCCGGTGATTTCAACGCAGCTTTCGCCGGCGTCTGGACACGCGGACTGCTGATCCGCCGTAGCATCGCTGACGGTGACCTCGCCTTCTTCTCGACCTGGTGTCCCATTGGCACGTCTCTGGGAAAACTGGTTACAGTGGAGGGGCATCGTTGGGCGATTGAAGACAGTTTCGAAACCGCCAAAAACGAGTTCGGCCTCGACCACAATGAAACCCGCTCCTGGCATGGTTGGCATCGTCACGTCTCGCTGGTGATGCTCGCTTTCGCGATGATGGCCGTCATCCGCCACCGCGCCAACATCCGCCCTCCGGAACCCCCAAAAACGATGCGGTCGGAAAGGCGCAAGACCGCCAACTGATCCGATGGTCGATGCAGGAAATCCGCCGCATCGCCACCCGCCTCGCATGGCAACAAATTCACCCTGCCCATGTCATCGCATGGTCGCTCTGGCGACGCGCCCATCAGGCCGCAGCCCAAAAGGCACACTTTAGATCAAAAATGCAACTGTAATGCTAGGCAGCGGACTCATAAAACTCGATCCACAGCCTGACGGATGCCAGTTTGATCATCGACAGGAAATTGCGTGATGT
>NZ_JAIMIA010000095.1 GCF_019966495.1 Tateyamaria pelophila
ACGATCCCGGCGGCCGCAATGGCCAGTTCCACTGCCATGTCTAACTGGATTGAAAAGCAGCGCGGGAAAAAACGGAGCAAGGCTGGATTGAGCGCGTCCCCCAAGAAGCGCACCGCCCAGGAAGACCAGGCGGATATGTCGTGAGGACGTAAGCATCCGGCGTAGGCCACAGCGACGTCAAACCTTGGGGCGCGGCGCAGCATTCGACGCGATGGGCGGAGACCGGACCTTCGCTGCAGTGGCAAACTATCAGGCCCGATTTCCGCAAAGCAGGCATTCGAACCACCAGGGGCGAAAACTACTTGTCAATGGTGGAAAACTGATCACGATTAGACGACCCCTTTCGCTTACCGGCCGCCCAAAGTCATTAGAGCGAATTCATGCAGACGTGACAGTAGTGCGACGGCGATGTTGCCAACAGTTATCGGAACGACCACGACTAAGCCATGTCCCTTGGCATAGTCCGGATTGCGCTCCTTGAAAAATTGGACAAAGCGCTGATCGTCGAGTCGGCTAGGCGCCTTTTCATGCGGAGCCTCAATGGTCACCCATCCCACGTTTCGCACGAATGGATCGGTCTCGGTCACAGGGGGGGCCGAAAAGCTGTTGATCAGCTCGCGGGCGACTTCCTGAATGACTGTCGGCGTCTCGTGGTCGGGATGCGGGTAGACCCTTGAAAAGTTTTTACAGGCCATGGCGTAGCTCGAAGTGTGCACAAGGGTCCCGACATAGTAAATCGACGTGAATGGATGCCTTAGCTTCTCGGCAACGGCGCGGATCATCCTGAAACGGTAAGTTGCACTGTGCCCCCGATATTCTGGTAAGAGCCCGGCCTCCGCCCTTAAGACAATGACGTTCCGCCCCAGAACCTGGCGCCGGAACCGATGGGCTGCACAATAGCCTTTGATCTGACCGTCTGCAGCAAAATAGAGCTGGATGAGAGTACTGTCTGCCGAGGCGTCTACCACGTGACGGTGGAATTCCTTGGCGGAAACACCCGCGAATATTCTCTGGTTGACCGCGTAGAGTTGGCGCGACAGCTCAGCGCGGTCGAGCTCGGACAATTGCGCGGGGTCGACGACGCATCGGCCTCCAATCCCAGGTTCGAATTTCGTGCGTATGTTGATCTGTACCATGGCCTCGACCTTCATTTGGGGCGGTGATACGAGCCCGAACACGCGTCCTATTTTTTATGTTCGCCCTCAGAACGCCGCCGCAACATTTGTTGTCCCACGAATGCTTCGATCTCAGGCCCATAGCGCTCTTCGATAAGATGCCGCTTGATCTTCAGGGTCGGCGTCACGCTGCCGTCCTCAACGGTCCAAGGCTGCAGCTGTGAATGAACCGCGCGTACTTGGGCGAATGACGGCTGATCCCGCAACGCCTGCGCGACACGCGCCAGGATGGCCACGTTCGCATCCGGCGCATTGGGAACATCCGGATCCAGACCGTTCCGTTCTGCAAACGCGGCCCAGTGGTCACAATTGAGCACCAGGACCGCCGCGACGAAGGCGCGGTTGTTGCCAAGGGCGCAGCACTGTTCAAACAGCGGATCCGCCTCGATCGCTGCCTCGACCTCAGTAGCGGCGACGTTCTTGCCGGTCGACAGCACGATCAGGTCCTTCAACCGCCCGGTAATGAACAGGTGGTTCTCGCGAAATTCCGCAATATCTCCGGTGTGTAACCAGCCGTCCCCGTCGATGGCAGCAGCGCTACGTTCGGGGTCATTCCAGTAGCCTTGCATCAGGGAAGGTGATCTGATCAGCAACTCTCCGTCGGCGCTGAACCGGGTTTCGATGCCGCGCAGCGGCTTACCAACAGAACCCGGCATATTGTCCTCTAAGGTGGTCCCGGTGATGACGGGAGCAGCCTCAGTCAGTCCGTAGCCTTCGACAAGGGGCAGGCCGAGGCCGATCAGGAAATGGCTCACATCAGTCGATAGTGGAGCACCGCCACTGACCGCAACCCGCACCCGCCCGCCAAAAGCCTGAAGGACCGGACGCGCCACCAGCCGCTTAAGCAATGGCCAGTAAAGTAAGTGCGTCATCGGTCGAAGCTTAGTTTCCCTGCCATGACGCGCCTTGAAGCGCTGCCAGCCAATCGCGGCTGTCTTTAGCACCAGCCATCTCTTGATCGGGTTTTGCGAGGCTTCGCGGACGATTGCCTCGTAAAGCCGCTCATAAAGCCGCGGCACCGCGACCAGGATCGTCGGTCGTACCTCAGAAATATCCTGACGCAGAGTTTCGATCGCACGAGCAAAAACCACCCTGGAGCCGCCCATCATCGCCAGATGGTAGCTCATGGTGCGCTCAAAGGCATGGGCCAGTGGCAGCAGCGACAGAAAGGTGTCGCCTGTCAACGGGGGAATATTTTCCGCGACCGCTTCGGCATCCCAAAGCAGCGCATGATGCGACAACATGGCTCCTTTCGGCCTACCGGTCGTGCCCGAGGTGTGGATCACCGTCGCGATATCCTGTGCCGCGCAGCGGCTTGACCCGGGGTCGCCGTCCGCCACGTCAAGGACGTCGACAAGACTACGGACCTTGATTTTGCCGACCGATTGGTGTGTTTCACGATCTCTGCGCAGCCAGATTTGGCTCAGAGCACTGGCGCTTTCGAGGGTGGGCCTCAATGGCTCCCATGTTTGCACACTTTCGACAAGGCATAGCCGCGCACCAGAGTTGGACAGGATGAAACTGATGTTGGTGGCGCTGTCGTGAAGATAGAGCGGCACGGTAATCAGGCCGTTTGCCATGGCCGCGATGTCGAAGGCGATCCAGTCGACGCAATTTGGCAGCAAGATTGCTACACGGTCGCCGTGCGCCATGCCCGCTTGGTCTAGCGCGGCGCGATAGCGGGTGACAATTCGTTCCATTTCACGCCAAGTCACATCCCGCCATACTCCGTTGTCAAACTCGGAGTAAGCCACCGCATTCGGAGTTCGTTCGGCCCGACACATCAATAACCCCGGAATTGTCCCGGCAGCCTCACAACCGATGAAGTCGATATCTTGTGACGCTGGTCGCTTCATGGCCTTGATAATACCGGTTCATCACCTTTGGACCTTGAGCAGGATCAATCGGATCCAGTGGCCAAACTTATGCAGCAAAGCGGTTGGTGACCAATATTCTGCCCAAACACAATGGTTCGGCACTCGGGGCAGAGCCCCGGCAGTTTCCTGCGGTGTTTCGTCAGCACTCGAGCACAGCAACGATAGGGATCATTGATACACGATGCAGTAATCCGCGCACTTGTTCACATCCCCATAAGCACGCGGGCAGCCCGTATAAGCACCATTGGGTCAAGGTCGGTGCGTGCGACAGGAGGCGGCGAATCCACGCGGCCCGTCAGACTCGCAACCGCGGTGCGGGCGGAACGCACGGAGTATTCCACCGTGAAAACACAATCCCGGGGCAACTCGCAGAACTGCCCGATCACCGCGAAATTCCGCGCACCACTGGGGTGCACATCGGGGCGATCGCCGGGTTGACGTGGCATGAACTGGCTGGTGATAAACGGCATTCGGCAGGGAATAACCCGCGCGCTGTCGAACCATGAAATCTGCTCATTTGCCAGCTTTAGATGCCCGGAAAGCTCTGCGATGATCTCGTCACCTGTCGCCTCCCACATCGGCTTTTTCACAAAATTGCCGTGTCGGTCGCCGCGCAAACCGTACCCCCAAAAGGTGTAGGTGCCATGTTTTTGGTTACGAAAATGGGGCTGATGGAAAAGCACTATGGAGAGCGTCCAGCCTGAATTCGCGAATGTGATAACGCCTCCAGTGCCTGTGCGGTTGTTGGTGAAATCTTCCATGAACTCAAAGAAATCCGGGCCGTCCATCGTTGCGGTGAAGGAGTGCCACGCAGTTTTGCCGATATCGCCGCAGAACGCCTCGGGGCGACCGAAACATTCATGTTGCGCCGCGAGCCTGCGCCAGAACGTCCAGGCACCGCCCTCCCGGTCGTTGAGGTCGGGTGCACGGTCGTTCGATCCCAAAACGCTCCCGTCAGTCATCGACCCCAGGGTCAGATAGACGCGGTCTCTCTCACTGATCGGCACGGTGCTTTCATCGGCCAAAACAAGGGCTGTAACACGAAGGTCCTGCGGTGAACCCTCAATCGTCACGTCGGTAACCTGTACGCCGGTCGCAATCTCCACATCCCGGTCCCACAGCCATTTTGTGATCGGGGCGATCAGGGAGTCGTATTGATTGTAACGTGTGCGTAAAATTCCGGCGACGCGGGTGAACCCGGGGAAAAGGTGGATGAACCGCCGCAGGTAGCGTCGCATTTCGGTGAGCGAATGCCAGGGCTGAAACGAGAACATCGTGGACCACATCAGCCAGAAATTGCTGTCAAAAAAGGACGGCTCGAACCAGTCTTCGATGCGCTGTTCAGCCAATGCGCGTTCTGGCTGAAGGATCAGGCGGTTGATATCGACGATGTCATGAGCGCTGAGCGTGAGATCAAAGCGATCATCCGCCGGTTTGCCGTCCCGAACGAGACGACAGTTGGAAGCCCCGGGCACCATCTGATTGAAGGCCATGATATCCTCTGTGACAGAGACTTCCGGATCGTTCACACAGGGTATCGTATTTAAAAGATCGAAAGTGCAGGCGAAATGCTCTTCGAACATTCGACCGCCGCGGGTCAAATACCCAGCCTCGGCGTCGCCCGAACCATCGAGAGACCCTCCAGCCACCCCGAGTTGCTCATAGATCCGGATGTCTTTACCTTTGACCCCAGCGTCGCGGATCAGATAGACGGCCGTCGCCAACCCGGAGATACCCCCACCAACAATGTGGTGTTGTTCTTGCGATTCGCGCTCTGGCACTGACCATCTCCCTTCATCTGTGAAGCTTGCGCAGGCTACCTCAGAGCCGAAGACAGTGCGTTGACATGTATCAGTCCGTTCGCACTCCCTGCGGCTCTTCATTGCAACGAATTCTGCACTTTTCGCTAATGGCGGCTATGCGTAAGCTGCGCCGCAGCATCAGAGGTGGGCCTCGGACGGCAGCAATGGGCCGGTAGCAGCCCTCGCTAACAGCGGTGATTTTTCCAATACCGATCCCAGCGAGCAGCCCAACCCCCATCTACCATCGCGCAATTAATGTCTCCCACACTTGGAGATACGCACCATGAGGCCGTGCGATTTCCTCCGGCAGAGCCGTCAGACCGACATGTAAGAGTTGGCCCAGTCAACATGATATGTCCGTGCCTGCTCACCCCAGTGCGGACACCCAAAAAGGCCACCAGAGCGTCGCGGGCATTTTCAGCACTTGCGCTCGGACATGGATGGCCCGGCGAACAGGTACCATCGAGCTCTCTAGCTGCTATGCCCGCCAGGCGTAGCCGCGGCCCTTCTTCACACCAGATCGGACCATCGCCATCCCAAACATGGGAAGGTGTACATTCGAAGGTTTGACCGCGCGAAATTACTGGTACATCTGCTTTTGCACTAAGAGGACCCATAACCAGAACGGCTAGTCCAAAAATAGCTTGGGGTATCCGAACGCTTTTGATGGCTTAATCCTTCATGTGTTTGGTTTGCTACGACTTTAGCAGCCTATTCGCAGTGTTGAATGTTGCCAAGCGAAGGCTGACACACAAGAATTTTTGTAGGCGCAGCGAATGTCCGGAATGACGGGAAGCGCTGCGGCGTCGTGAGATGGGAGACAACGGCAGCAAAGGGCCGTTCGGGTCATTCTGAGGGCGAAGTGGACAACCCGTCCCTTATATTCGCATCGGATTGTGCTGTCGGTTGCACTTTCGAAAAGGGCGCTCGACCGAAAACACCAACACATTGAAAATTCGTTACTTTTTGAAAGCGCCCTTCTGAAGCACTAGGGCGCTCGGTTAGAGACAAATGGCGTTCAGAGACTGATTTTGACCGATTTCGCAGTCTCTGAAGGGCGGTCTCTGTAGCTAAACCCCTTTGAAACAAAAAGAAAAAAGGGCCCCATAAGGGCCCATCATCGGTTTCGGTAAGTGTAAGTGGCGGAGGGGAAGGGACTGACATCCAACCTTCTCTGGGCCGTAAGTAATTGAATTCATTATGTTGAAATGTGGTTTCGAAACCCACTCGCTGCAAACGCGACTGAGATCCAACTCGTAGTGTCAGCCCCTCGCGCCGTCGTGCTCCACAGCACACCAAAGGATATCTCGCTCACGATTGATCTTCACAAACATCTCGTCCAGAGACCACCGCCATGGGCTGGATTTCATGCCGGCAATTCGGCGCTTTCGGATCTCGGACGCGAATAGTGGACCAAACCGATGCCATCAATATCTCACCGCTTCATGACTGACATCGATGCCGCGTTCGTGGAGCAAATCTTCCACATTTCGAAGCGACAGCGGGAAACGAACATACAACATAACCGCCAAGCGAATGATTTCTGGGCTGGTTTTGAAATAGCGAAATGGGTCAGGTTTGATCATCCGGTGAGGCTACGAAACCGCCCTGCCCGCCTCAAGCGATTTTGCTCTGACAGTGCCGTCCCGCCCGCCTCAAGTAGATTTGTTTTGACAAAGCCGACTTCAGTGCTGAGGTAAATGTTTCCATCATACTCGGGAGAGGTGCATCGCCCAGTCCGGTGCATTCATGATGCTGCGCAGGCGCATCAGCTTCCATTGCCCGTATTTGAAATAGTCGAAATCAAGCGCCGAAACCTTTTGCTGAACGAATGACCACAGCGACCACTTCACGTCGGCCAGAGCCTTGTGGACTGTTACGCGCGACACGATCTCTGGCCGCACCTCACCGAAATAGGCTTCGATCAACTCGGCTTCCTGATCGGGAGTAAAAAACATCTCGCCAAACCAGATGCCCAGATCGTAGCACCGATCGTTCATCGACGCGTATTCGTAGTCGATCAACATTATTGAACCATCTGTTCCGATCATGAAATTGCCAGGCATGGGATCATTGAAACAGGGGGTCAGATCAAGCCCCGATGCCTCCAGCGCCGAGCGAGCCAGTCGGTACTGCCGATCCAGCCATTTGTAGTCGGGCGGCAGCCAACCACTGAGTTCAGCGACCTGATCGACATGTTCATCAATCATGTCAAACACAGTTTTCTTCAACGTCAGGGGTTCGATGGCGTGCATTTTCCGGTAGGCGTCAATCGCAGCCAGGCGCGTATCCTCACGGGCAAGATCGCTGTTCGTGCAGGCACGCCGATCCGCGATAAAGTCGTGGATCTCGATACCGTCGTCGTAAAGATCATCGTAGACCGTTGGACCAAGCCCTGCCGCCGCCGCCTTACGGCTCGCGTCAAAGGCCGCGCGGCGATCGATGAACATCTCGGTGCCTGCTCCGGGAATTTTGACGAAATACTCCTGAGAGTCATCCCCCAGCTGGATTCGGAAATTCGAATTGCTGATGCCACCGTGGACAGGGGCATAGCGCAAGGGCCTGTCCCGGAACCTTTCGGCTTTGACAACGGCGCTTTCCAAAGCCTGTTCCAACGGGGTTGTGGCGTCTCCGATCTGTTTCATCCTAATGCCCTCCCGACACATGGCGGACCGTTTCCTCAAATAAGCGGTCCGCGATCACCCGGCGGCACCGCATGAAGCGCCATTCTGAATATTTGCGAAATTCGATGGAAATGCGCTTGGAAACATGGGAATTTATCGCGGCGCTGATCGCCCATCCAAGGTCGTCAACCGCACCATAAAGACGGGCCCGGCCTAACAAACTGGGGTCCACATCGTCGTTCCAGAGCTCGATCCAGGCCATGGCATCTTCGTCGAAGACTTCGGCCTCTGCCAGCAGGACACCAAGATCGTAAGCCGGGTCATTCATACCGGCCAGATCGTAGTCGAGCAGAATGACCCCGCCGTCTTCGTGGATCATGATGTTGGACGCGCAGCCGTCATTCCGGCAGAGTTTCATCTTTGCGGGTGCGGCAGCAACGGCGCTGCGCACTTGATCCGCGCCGTCCATCAACCATTTCACGTCCACAGGTAGCGGGGCCTCGACCTTTTCCGCCCGGCGATACAGGTCCTCAACTCTCTTGAAGGGATCAAAAACCTGGGAAAGTTCGGGGCCGTCGTGCAGGCGTCTGGTCGCGTCGACAACGCTCTGTCGCACCGATTTATTCTTGAGATCAAACATGGTCGCCGTTCGCCAGCCATCGCCCAGATGTGGCGTCAAAAGGGTTCCGGTTTCAGCATCGGCCATCAGGACCTTAGGGCCTATGCCCAAAGACCCTGCGATTTTGGCGGCCTCGACGATGGGTGATGGGGTGAATTCTGCATGGCTGTCGCTGTGCAGAACACGCAGCACGCACGGTTCTTGACCGGGATCATCGACACGCCACAGATCGTTTTCGACCGCGATGTGCATTGGCGACATGACGGCTTCCCTCAAACGGGAGAATGTGGCCGTTTCAGACTGCCCCGTGAGGGCAGCAAAGGCGGCTTCGGCGTCGGCGCTCATGCGTTGTCTCCCAGTGTGCGGTCCAGATCACCACCGGCTTGGGCAATTGCATGGATCATACCGGCAAGAACATTGGCTCCGTTCATCAGATCTTCCGGCTTGGAGTATTCGGTTGGATGATGGATAACGCCACCGACGCTCGGGATTGCAATGACGATCCCCGGCATCTTCCGGCTGACCGGCACGGCGTCATGACCACCGATCGTCTCCAATTGCATCGTGCCCAGTCCAAGCGCTTCGGCCTGTCTCTCGCATAAGGCGACAAGGCGCGGGTCGAAGGCACCGGCCTCGCGTCGGTCGATGGAGATGACTTCATGCGTGACGCCGACCTTTGCCGCGCTTTCCCTTAGAACCTCCATAAGCTCCACCTCGGCGGCGTGCAGGTCATCCGGATCGGGCGAACGCAATTCGAGGAACATTGTTGCAAGATCGGCCACCATGTTGGGCGAGTTCGGTTGGATCACAAGACGTCCACATGACGAATAAAGCGCGCCGTCCCGACGGTCGGATATCTCGCGTGTGCCGACAATCGCATGGGCTGCGGCGAGGGTTGCATCGCGGCGGTCGCGCATCAACGTGGGGCCAGTATGCGCGGTTTCGCCGTGCATCGCCGCACGGATTTTGAGCGCACCCCAGTAGCGTGCGAACGGGCCGATCTGAAGGTTCGTCTTCTCCAGTTCATCGTTCCCCTCGACGTGCAGTTCAATGTAGATATCGGCGCGCGGTGCGGCGTCCTTGCCACGATAGCCTGTACGTTCCAGCTCGTCCCCTACTGTGAGGCCCGCGCCATCACATCGGGTCAAGGCATAGTTTAGACCAAGCTCCCCGCAGTAGACACTGCTGCCAAGCAGGCTGGGTTGAAACCGCGCACCTTCCTCGTTCATCCAGTCGACGATCACGAAACTACACGAGGGCGGCGCGCCGCTGGCTTCGGCCTCGGCGCGCAGGGCTTCGACCGCCGCGAAAGCCGCAATGACGCCATATGCACCATCGAAGCGACCACCGAAGGGCTGGCTGTCCAGATGCGAACCGACCATGATCACCGGGGTATCCTCGCGCGCGTTCGCCTCCAGAACCGCGAAGACATTGCCGATTTCGTCAATCCGGATCTGGTATCCCCGGTCGCGCAACTGCCCGAAGAACCAGTCGCGCGCCAGCCCGTGATCCGTGGTGCCGGCTTCACGGTTCAGCCCGCCATCGGAGGTCGAACCAAAATCGGATATCTTCTCCATGAAGCTGGAAAAAAGGTCTGGATCGACCGTGAGCGTCATGCGGACACCTCCTTGGGGACTGTATTTTCGGAATCGAGCAGATGGCAAGCGGCTCGGTTGAGGCCGCCGCGGCTTTGCAGGCGTGGGTTTTCGATCAGACACCGGTCGAAGGCCTGAGGGCATCGCGAGGCAAAGGCGCATCCGGACGGAAGGTCGATGGGACTGGGCGGTTCGCCATCCAGTAGGCAATCCTCACTCCTGTAGCGGCGGGTCTCAAGGGTCGGAGCGGCACTGAGCAACGCGCGTGAATAGGGATGGCCGGGGTTGAAAAACAGGGTCTTGTTTTCGGCCAATTCCACAACTTCCCCCAGATACATCACTGCCACACGCGCGCAGACACGGCGTACCATCGCAATGTCGTGGGAGATGTAAAGATAGGTCACCCCGTGTTGCGCCTGAAGTTTTTCCAGTAGGTCCAGAAGCTGCCCCTGTTCGGTCTGTCCCAGAGCGGACAGCGTTTCATCCATCAGCATCAAACGCGGCTCGAGGATCAGCGCACGCGCCACGTTGACGCGCTGGCGCTGCCCGGCGGTCAGGACCATGGGCAATTCTTCGTAGAGACTGGCAGGAAGCCCTACCTCCGCCATGACCTCCAGCACGCGCGACCGGCGTTCATTGCGCGAGGCAATCCCGTGAATGACCAGCGGCTCGCCTATAATCGTTCCGATCGAATTGCGCGGTGGCAGTGAATTGTAGGGATCCTGCAAAACCAACTGCATACGGCGCCGGAACGCGCGGGTGCCTTCCTTGCCGCGCCCGAAGATATCCTTGCCCTCGAAGGTGATCTGGCCGGTGTCCGGTGGTTCCAGCGCGGTCAGAAGGCGGGTCAGGGTGGATTTGCCGCAGCCAGATTCCCCGACGATGCCAAAGTTCTCGCCCTCGTAGATGTCGAAGTCGACATGCCGCACCGCTTGCAGGATGCGCTTTGGCCCAAAATTTAGCAGGCCTCGCGAGGCAAGTGCGTAGTTCCGGCTTACATCGCGCACGGACATGATCGGACGGGCATTCTCCGACGCGGGCTTCAGCCGTGATCTATCGTCATGGGCCCAAAGTGTGGGCAACTCGTCGATCAATTGCCGTGTCTTGGCGCTTCGCGGGGATGCGATCAGGTCGGCGGTCGGCTGTTGTTCCACGGCGATGCCGCAGTCCAACACGATAATCCGATCCGATACATCCGCAACCGTGGGCAGTGAGTTGGATACAAAGAGGATAGAAGTGTCGAATTCGTCCCTCAACTCGCGCAAGAGCTTCAGGATTTGCGCCCCGACGGTCACGTCGAGCGGTTGGGTGATACTATCGGCGACGATCAGGCGCGGGTTGGAGACGAGCGCGTCGACGATCATCGCCCGCTGCATCATGCCGCCGCTGTACTGGAAGGGATATTCGTTGAACCGCTGGTCCGAGGACGGGATGCGCACAGCATCCAGCAGAGCCACGACCCGTTCCTGCGCCTTTCGATAGGAGGTGCCCGGTTCCACCGCCTGAAGTTTCTCGACGATCTGTGACCCCACGGTCATGGTCGGGTCCAGTGCACCGGATGGGTTGCCACCGACATAGCCAATCGCCTTGCCGCGCAGCAGGCGGGTTTCCCTGTCCGACATGGTCAGGATGTCGCGGCCTTCGAATATGACCTTCCCGGAGACGACTCGGAGCGGGCTTTCAAGCCAGTTTATGATCGCCTTGGCCAGAACGGATTTACCCGCTCCGCTTCCGCCGATAACACCCAGAATGCCACGTGGTTCCAACGTGAAGGAAATATCCGTTAGAACCCGTGGCGCGGACGCGCCCTCGCCCACGGCCACGGTCAGGTTGCTGACATCGAGCAAGGAGGTACCCATGGTCATACCTCCCCACCGTGAACCCGGTTTCGCGAGCGTTCCAGCGCAGCCCCCATCAGGTTGAGACTGATCAGGGTCAGGAACAGAAATATCCCCGGCACCGTGGCGATCCACCAGGCGTTGACCAGATATTTGCGGCCATCCGCAATGATGTTCCCGAAGGTCGGCGTCGGCGGCTGAACGCCCAATCCGAGAAACCCCAGAACGGATTCGAAGATCATCATGCGCGCGATATCAAGGACGGCGACAAAGGCGATGGGCGGCAGGCAGATGGGCAGCAGGAGCAGGAACATGATGCGCAGGTCGGACGCGCCCAGAATAGTGGCGCCCCGGACAAATTCACGTTTTCGTTCGGCCATGACGACGGACCGCATGACCCGGGCGTAGACGGGCCAGCCCGAAAGACCCAGAACAAGAATGATCGCCGGGATCGTGGGGCGCGCCACGCCAAGGATTGCGATTGCCAGAATGATCATCGGAATGGAAAGTTGCGCATCGGTGATCCGCATCAGGATGGTGTCCGTCAAACCGCCGCGATAGCCCGCCAAAAGGCCGACCAGCGCCCCGACGGCCAGCATCACGACCACTGTCGTCAAGCCGATCAGAAGTGAATAGCGCAGGCCCACGAGCGACCGCATGAGCATATCACGGCCCAGTTGATCGGTTCCCATGGGATGGGTCCATGACCAGCCCTCGCCCATGAAGGCCGGCGGCGTAAGCTTGGCACGGATATTGATCTTAAGCGGGTCGATGCTGCTGATCATCGGCCAGAAGATCGCCAGCAGAACCATCGCCGTAAACACGAAAAAACCTACACGAAACTCGTAGGAGCGCCAAGCACCGAGTGCTACCCGTTGAGCGATTGTCTGCGCCTGCGCGTTGTCCGCTGCCGGAACGTCGATATTCGAAACATTTGTCATCAGTATTCCAACCTTGGGTCGATGGTGGTTGCGGCGAGATCGACGATGATGTTGATGACTACGAAGGCTGCACTCGTGACAATTGCAATTCCTTGGATCAGGGGGAAATCGCGCTGCAGCACCGCGTTGATCGTGAGCAGGCCCAGCCCCGGATAGTCAAAGATGAACTCGACGACCAGCACCCCGCCCAGCAGCATGGAAAACTGAACGCCAAGCAGATTCAAAAGCGGCACCGAGGCGTTTTTCAGGGCATGTGCCATGACAATCCGCCGGTGGCCGATGCCCCGGATTGCCGCAACCGAGATATAATTCTCGCGCATGTTCTGGGCCACGGATACGGTCAGGCTTCGGATCAGGAAGGGCGCTATTTCAACGGCGAGTACGATGGCGGGAAGGATGGTATAGGCAAAGCCCTGGTATCCGATGGCGGGCAGCCAGCCCAGATTGACCGACAGAACCAGCGCCAAAACGATGCCGAGCCAGAAGTTCGGCAGCGAGATGAAGAGCGATCCCATGTAGAGCGCCAACCGGTCTGGCCATTTGCCGGGCCTGAGGCCGCCGTAGATCCCCACAGGCAGCGCCACAATCAGTGCAAAGGCCATGGCCAGCAGGGCCAATTGCAGCGTGAAAGGCGCGGTGTCTGCGATCAGATCGAAGACCTCCGCCCTCTCCGAGCGGGTATTGTCGTCAAAACTTGCACCACCTACCGCGGCACCGCTGGCGGGACGAATGAACGACTGACCAAGGTCCCCTTGCAGAACGCCGCCCATGTACCGGACGAACTGGACGGGGATCGGGTCCCGCAGCCCCATGTCTTCGGCGATCTGGTCGATCACGTGGTCGGGGGCCATGCCGCCTGCCATCAGGCGCACCGGATCGCCCGGGATCACCCGCAAAAGCGTAAAGATCAGAAAGCTGACCAGAAAGATGATGACGACGCCCTGCGCCAGCCTCCGGATCAAAAAATTTACTATGAACACGATGAAGCCCCCGCTGACATGTATGTGATGGCGCCGTCCCAATGCAGGGACGGCGCTGTCGGTTCAGACAAAAGCGGCCTTGGAGGCGTCGATCGCGCCGTCCGGATAGAGAAACAGACCCTGCAGATCGGACCGCATCGCGTGGACCAAAACCGAGGTAAAGAGTGACAGCGCCGGGGCACGATCTGCCAGCATCGGCGTCAACTCTTCCTGAATGATCCTGCGCCGCTCCTCCAGTGTTGAGGCGGAGCGTTCTTTGTCCAGAAGGGCGTCGATATCGGGATCGACCAGCCCAGTGATCCGTTTCGACGACGAATGGAAATGCGTGCGCAGCACCAGATCAGGTTCCGGCGATCCGGTGGACCATCCACAGTCGATCATATGGCCAGGGCCACCACCTTCGCGGTCATAGAGGTTCTCGTTCCATGCGGCGACTTCCATCACGTTCAGCGTGACTGGAAAGCCCTGCTCTTGCAGCAGTGCCGTGATCACCTCGCCATATTCCTTGGTCTTGGGATAGAAGCCAACGGAAGTGATGTACTCCAGTTCCGGCAGGCCCTCACCGTTGGGATACCCGGCTTCCGCCAGAAGTCTCTGGCATTCCTCTGGATCGTATTCCGGATAGTTCTCGAGATCAATGTATCCGAACTTGATCGGCGAGATGAAGTTCTTGGAGGGCGATCCGGACTCTCCCAAGACCTCATAGATGATTTCCCGGTCGATCGCGTGGCAGGCCGCCTTGCGCAGCAGAGGGTTGTCGAAGGGCGGCTTGGAACAGCGGAACCAGAGATACTTGTTTTCCACCGACACCATCTTGCTCAGCGTGATGTTTGGCTTTCCGGTCAGTGTTTCGATCTGCTCCGGCTCGAGCCGTTCGATGATCGAAGCCTGGCCGTTCAGCATCGACAGGATCCGTGTGGTCGCATCCCCGACGAAGGAATAGGTCACCCCAGACACTTTGGGCGCGCCCATGAAATAGCCGTCATAGGCCTCTAGCACGGTGTCGTTGCCGCGCTGTTCGACAAAGCGGAAGGGCCCGGTGCCGTTGAGACGCTGGCTGAGCGGCCCGTTCGGGCCTGCCGCGATATCCTTGGCGGACATCATCGGAAGATAGGAGGCAAGGAAGATGAAGAGGCTGGCGGCATACCCGCCCTTGGACGTGTCCACGATTACGGTCATGTCATCGGGCGTGGTCACTTCAAAGCTGTCGGTTGGCCCGGGATACCATTGCGCCGGACGGTCCGGCAGCGCGCCATATTCAAACGTGGCCTTCACGTCCTTTGCAGCGAAGGGCTCGCCGTCGTGAAACTTTACGCCGGGACGCAGTTTGATTTCCAGCCGGAAACCATCCAGCAGCGTGATGGATTCCGCCAGTTCCATATTGGTTTCATCGGGATTGTCGGGACGCATCGGTGTGCGGGACAGATAGCCCATGACATAGGCTTCGATGTTTTTTTGTGACAGGGTCGTGTGTGCAGTGGGGTCCCAGTTGCCGGTGATATTTTCTGCCGACAGGAAGATAATTGGCTCTGCTGTTTGTGCATAGGCTGAGCTGATGAAAAACCGGGGGTCGATTTGCGTCATTCCGGCGGCTGCGCCAACGCTTGCCAAAAGGCTGCGACGAGTGATCATGGTGTCTTTCTCCTTAGTTGGTGGGCAATATGCCTTTGTGTTTTCTATTTATTTTGTCTCTTTGATAACTTTGAGCGCTTGCGCGTGCAGGTCTGCGGTGGCCGATGCCAGCACGTCGCCTGAGGAGTTCAATGTGAGCGGCCGTCCCTGCCAGTCGGAGATGACGCCGCCTGCCTCCTCAATAATGACGGTCAGCGCCATGAAGTCGAAGGGCTTCAGTCCCGCTTCGATAATCTGGTCAAGATGCCCGGAGGCCAGCAGGCCGTAGGCATAACAATCCCCGCCCAGACGGATCATCGCAGCCTCGGTGGACAACTTGTCGAATACCCGGCGTTCGCGCGCGCCGAGCAGATGGATCGATGTCGATGCGAGCGATGCCTCCCGGAGGGACGTCCTGCCGCTGGTGGCGCAGGTGACACCATTCAATGACGCCCCCTTGCCACGCTGGCCGATCCAGCGCTCACCGGTCGCACAGGCGTCGATCACACCAAAGGCCGCCTGCTCCTTGACCACCAGACACAACAGAACGCCAAAGAGAGGCGAGCCCGTGGCAAAGGCCCCCGTCCCGTCTATGGGGTCGACCACCCAGATCCGTGGCCGTCCGCGCCCGCTGACGCCTGTTTCCTCGCCAAATATTCCATCGGCGGGAAATTCTGTCTGAACCAGCTTGCGAAATGCATCTTCGATTTCGGTGTCCGCAAGCGTCACCGGCGTTTCATCCGACTTCCAGGCCAGGCCATTGCTCTTGCGAAAATACGACATCGCCATCTGCCGTGCCGTGTCAGCAAAGGATGTGGCGAATTCGAACTCCGCTTGCAGCGGTTCAAGGCGACAATTTGATTTCAGCATATGCGGCCCCCTCAGACGTGAATGCCTCAACTGACTGTTAACCACGTTGATCGGTTTTGCAATAAAATACACAAATACACAAATACGCACACTTCGAAGATGCGGAAAATATTTGAAAAACAGGATTACATGCTCTTTTCTTGGGCGCTGGCTTGCCAAAAACTTGCAAAATTGGAGTACGAGGCAGTAAGTCATCGCAGGTTTTTCAGATTCGGAGCGTGGGGTTGCCTTGTTAAAAGAAGAGCGAAAGAGTCGAATCCTCTCCATCCTTCTGGACCGGGTCAGCGCACGCACCATCGATATCGCAGCAGAGCTTGGCACCTCGCGCGAAACCGTCCGGCGCGATCTTTTGACATTGCACGCGGAAGGTCGGCTCGAAAAGATTCACGGTGGTGCTAAAATCGACCTTCAGTCGATCGAAAAACCTTTTCAGGTCAGGATGGGGCGCAACTGGGCGGAGAAACTAGAGATCGGCCGACGCGCAGTTGACCTGTTGCCACCCGGCTCTGCGGTGTTTCTTGATGCGGGGTCTACGACGGCCGCTTTTGCGGAAGTTCTGCGAGACCGAGCGACCGATATAAAAGTCTTCACAAACCTCCAACCGGCAGCGCAAATCTTGGGGCAAAAAGCGTTTTTTCTGGGTGGAACATACAATGACGACGTGCCTGCCACCTTTGGCGAACTGACATTGGCGAATATCGGACAGTTCTATGCTGACTTTGCAATCATTTCACCGACTGCCTTACATCAGACGCAGGGTCTGATGTATTATGAGTTACACGAATGCGAGATTGCCAGAGCCATGATCAAAAATGCCCAAAAAACACTCGTTCTTGCCGACGCAAACAAGTTGGAGGCCACCAGCCGCGTACGTTTGGCTGAAATCGACTGCATAGATATATTGGTTACGAACTCTGAAGCGGATCACAAGCTGCTTGACATGTTTCGGGAACGCATTTCCGAGGTTTATTGAGAAGCTTACATCAGTCCAAAAGGCGAATGGCTTAAATTGGGTTGATGCAACCCCACTCTCAATTTCTGGGCGTAAATGCATTTGAAGGTGCTATCAGACGGATTCGAACCAGTCTCAGCTTACCGCCAAATACCGGAGCTTATGCCGAACAAAGTTGCCACCACTCAGAGAGAAAGCGGCGCATTAGTTGAGTTTGAAATTGGCGCGTGAGTATAGGTGGCGCTCTTGGTTGAAATGGTTGCAGACGGATGCATGAACGGCGGCAAATTTTTGCAAACTTCGCATGCGCCGGAAGCGAAGCATCGCCCTCTCCCGTCGTCGGAACGGCAGGCGTGAATTCTCCACTCGGTTATTCAGCCATCGACCCGTTTCCTGCTTGTCTGCGGCGCCAATCTCTTTCAGCGCAGCG
>NZ_JAIMIA010000096.1 GCF_019966495.1 Tateyamaria pelophila
GCCGCCAGCGCCTCGCTGAAGTCACCCGTCGAGATGCCCTTCAGGTAAAGCCAGGGCAGCAGTTCTTCGACCGACTTTGCTTTGCGCAGATAGGGCGGAACCAACGCCGAGCGGTATTTGATCTTGCTGCCATCCTCATTGGCGCCTCGGTCGCGCACCCGCGGCACCTGCACAGGTACCGTCCCGATCCCGGTCATCACCTCGCGCTCGGGTAAGAACCCATGGCGCACAAGCCGCTGGCGTCCCTCTTCGTCAAGCAGATGCGCGTGCTCTGCAATGAAAGACGACACCTCAGCTTGGATCGCCGTGTGCAAAAGCGCCTTCGCGCCATTCTGGATCACCTCGGTCAGCGGATCCGGTGAAAATTCCGATGGCAGTTCGAATGGTACAACTGTAGATTTGGCCATGGTGGCATATCCTTTCTCTTTGAGAATGACGGCGTCGTTAAACACCGCCATGATATGCCGCCTACTGCAGACCATCACCAACTTTCGGGCATAACTCCTGCCAATGGAAATATAGCGCTCAAAACCAGCCGCCAATACGACGTCCAAAGAGTAGACATTGCGCAGATCAACCATCGCAGGCGTGGCCATATCTGCCGCCATCCGCTCTAAATCCAGCGCACGGAATTCATTCCATTCCGTCAGCAAAACAATAGCGTCAGCTCCTTTTGCAGCAACATAGACATCGTCCATCCAGATTACCCCAGGCAAAAGCGCCTCACCCTCGCGAAACCCTTGAGGGTCGACCACGCGTACCTTCGCGCCTTGGCCCACCAGCGCAGGCACTATGGTCAGCGAGGGTGCATCGCGCATGTCGTCCGTATTGGGTTTGAAGGTCACGCCCAGCACCGTGATCGTCTTGCCGTTCACCGATCCGCCGCAAAGATCAAAAACCTTCTCCGTCATGCGGCGTTTGACCTCGTCATTGACCTTGATCACCGTCTCAGTGAGCTGCATTGGCACACCGTGCTCCTGACCAATCCGCGCCAATGCAGAAGTGTCTTTTGGAAAGCAGGACCCACCGTATCCGGGGCCTGCATGCAGGAATTTATCTCCGATGCGACCATCCATCCCCATACCCTTGGAGACCTGTTTCACATCCGCCCCCGTGCGCTCACACAGCGCCGCAATCTCATTGATGAAGGTGATCTTGGTCGCCAAAAATGCGTTGGCGGCGTATTTGATCATCTCGGCACTTTCGAGATCCGTGGTCATGACCGGGAAGTCGCGCAAATAAAGCGGACGGTAAATTGCGGCCATTACATCGGCCGCGCGCTCATTCTCTACACCAACAACCACGCGGTCGGGGCGCATGAAGTCATCGATGGCAGCGCCCTCGCGCAGGAATTCAGGATTAGAGGCCACGTCGAAATCAGCCTTCGGGTTTGCTGACGCGATCACGGCGTGCACTTTTCGGTTGGTGCCTACGGGCACGGTGGATTTGGTCACGACCACGGCGTAGCCCGTGAGTGCCCCTGCAATCTCTGCAGCAGCCGCCATCACATATGTCAGGTCTGCATGACCGTCGCCGCGCCGCGTTGGTGTGCCCACTGCGATAAATACCGCATCAGCGCCATCGACAGCCTGGCTTAGATCACCGGTAAAAGACAGACGACCTGCTGCCACGTTTTTGGCCATCAGATCGTCAAGGCCGGGCTCAAAGATGGGCACCTGGCCAGCGTTCAATTTTTCAAGCTTTGCGGGGTCTTTGTCGACGCAAATCACCTCATGCCCGAAGTCCGAAAAACAAACTCCAGAAACAAGGCCCACATAGCCAGTGCCGATCATTGCGATTTTCAACGGATCACCTTCATATATCTGAGGTCAGACAGGATTAAGATCCAGTCTTCTTCGGTCTGTGATTTAGAGATTTTATGCGGATGAGTTCGGCGAATTGTTCCCCAAATTCAGGGTGCTCAAGGGCGTGATCTACAATCGCTTCGAGGTATCCAAACTTCGAGCCGCAGTCATATCTTCTACCCTGAAACAACACGGCATCCACCTGGCCCATTTGCGCAAGGACATTGATGGCGTCCGTGAGCTGGATTTCTCCTCCAACACCTGGTGCTTGGGTTTTCAGGTAATCAAAAATGTCAGGCGTGAAGATATAACGTCCAATCGCTGCCATGTCGGAGGGGGCATCATTTATTGAGGGCTTTTCGACAATGCCTGAAACCTGAACGGTGCCCGGCGCGCTGCTGGCGGCAGGCTTGATGATCCCGTATTTATGCAGGGTTTCCTTTGGAACTTTGGCGACCGATATGCTTGTATTGCCCGTGCGTTCGAAATTTTGAAGGAGGGCTTTCATCGGACGCGTACTTCGCGCCATAAGATCATCTGGAAGCAAAACTACGAAGGGCTCATTGCCGACGGCAGGGCGCGCGCAGAGTATCGCGTGTCCAAGGCCAAGGGGCTTGGCCTGGCGGACAAAGACGCAATTCACATGCGCAGGAATGATGCTTCGCAGCTCTTCAAGAACGTCAGTCTTGCCGCTCTCGGCCAGAGCGTTTTCCAGTTCGGGGTTGGCATCAAAGTGGTCTTCGATGGCGCGCTTGGTCCGTCCAGTGACAAACACCAGGTCTGTAATCCCTGCGTCGATTGCTTCTTCCACAGCATGCTGGATCACCGGCTTGTCGATGATCGGTAGTAACTCTTTTGGCATGGCTTTGGTGGCGGGCAGGAAGCGCGTTCCAAGTCCTGCGACGGGAAAGACGGCTTTGCGCACTTTATTCATGGACGTGTGTTTGCTCATTGTTTCTTCTGTCATCGGATCGTTCGTGCGGCGTTGCACGCAAGCGGTCCGGGTCCGAAGTCCTTTTTTTGGGCGATTTTTAGCGAAGCTATCAGTTAAGGTATTGATCTATATGATTGGGAAATTGTCTCATCTCCTCTTCACAAGAGGATTTTTCCGACTCAAATGCCGATAACGTAAACTTAGATCTGTTTGGGATATCTTGTACAACACCGGCTTATTGGCGCCGTTTTTGCCCAACCAGCTCGACGTCATCAAGAAGAGCTGCCTTTTTGTCAAAAGTGGCAAGGTGATGTGAACCCGAACGCCTTGCGGCCTGCCGGATCAAGAGATCAGAGAATCCAAACCCCTTGGTTTCATAGAGTTGCAGGATTGAGCCTATGGCGTCAGCCTTCTCTATGACGAGTTCCGAGGCAGAAAGCAGCCCTTCCAGAACACCTGATATGTCAGAACGGGAAATTTTGTAGCTGCGCTCCAATACCCAAACCAGTTCGACAAGGACTTCCCGGCAGATAAACCCCGAGTTGTCTTCCGTCAGTTCTGAGATCAAATCTGTCGCGGCCCGCGCCTGACCAGGTTCATCTTGGGTCAAAAAGCGCACCAGAACATTTGTATCCAGCGCAATCATTCTGATGTGTTAGTCGCCCCTTCAGCGATCGCCTCTTCCATTGCGCCCAAGGATACCGGCGCCTGACCGGAACGTTTCAGAACTCCTTTCAAGTCGCGAATTGGCCGCGCCCTAAGGATCCGCACTTCGCCATCGAGAAGGAGATAGCGCAACTTATCGCCAGACTTGATGCGCAAGGCTGTCCGCACGTCCTTCGGGAGTGTCGTCTGACCCTTTGTCGTTACCTTTGATTCCTGCATGCCAAAACTCCGCGTTTGCAACCGTCAATATCAAAAATAATATCGCATTACGTTTGGAATTTTTCAAGGCAATATCAGTTTTTCCTTACAAATGCGCGATAACGTAAACTCCCGGTCTCAAGTAGCGGAGCGGTAGGCCGATAATATAAACTCCCTGCCTCAAGTAGCGGAGCGGTCGGCAGACACCAAAGAATCAAGACCCGCCCTCTTGCGCGATTTCGCGGTGCAGCGTCTCAATCTCCGCTTTCAGAGCTTCATACTCGCGCGTCTTGCGCTCTAAGAACCGCGCTGTCAGTCCGGCCTTCTGCGCCAGACCCTTTGGCGTGAGCACATAGGCATATTTGCGTTTCTGATCTGACGCGCGAAAGTTGCGGATTTTGACCAAGCCCTTTTCGGAGAGCGCTTTCAAGCAATAATTTACACAGCCCAGAGAGACCCCAAGCTTTATTGAGAGGCCGCGCTGAGACAGATCCGGAGTGCGCTCCAACTCTCGCATAACGCGAAAAACCGTATCTTCACTGACGTTCTTGGTCATGCTATGGACAGATAGCTACCGCATCGGAGGTCGCTCGTGCGATCCGTTCTATACGGCTGTTTTAACTGCGTCGTGTTCACCAATGAACCCCTATGTGCACAACCAGAGATACGCAATGTGCAAGCACGGTGTCTGGCAAAAAACACTGCAAGAGCTTTGCGCGAAATGCCGCCAGAGTCGAGTTTCAGTCGCCGCGGAGAGTAGAAGTTTGTCCTCAGGGTGGCATTAGGCGGGATCATCGCTGGTCGGGCAGGAGAGGAAGCTATGGACCCTTGCTGTTTGACGGCCTAAACAGCATCCTGCTGTTCCAACTCCAGGGGGATAAATGCCATTGAACCGCGATCGTGCAACAGCACCGGAGAGTGGCGAAAATTGGTTTGTGGTGCAGCTTAAGCCCAATGGGCTTGGCCTGGCGCAGCGCAATCTGGAGCGGCAGGGATTTGCGCATTTTTGCCCAACGCGGCTAGAAACTCTTCGGCGGGCCCAGAAGACTGTCGTCGCCCCCAAGCCCTTGTTTGCCGGATATCTTTTTGTGCAGTTCAATGCTGCTGACCCAAATTGGCGCGCGATCAACGGCACGCGGGGGATTGCACGGCTGTTGCTCAATGACACTACACACCCAAAGCCCCTGCCGGCGCCCTTTGTGGCCGGGCTCCTGGCGCGCTGCGATGGGTCTGATATGCTCAAAGATCACGATGATCTCGCAACAGGGGACCAGGTGCGCGTGATCTCCGGGCCATTCGCGGAGATTGTCTCAACTGTCGAGGACCTCGACGCCAATCAGAGGATCCGCGTGCTGATTGATCTGATGGGGCGGAAGGTGCGGCTACAGGTGCCGCGTGGAGCAGTCGAAAAATTAGACACGCAGCGTTGATATGGCAGGGTGGCGACGGACGCAGGGTGTGTTGCGTGGCTGGACCGCGTTTGCATCTTATGGCGATGCAGGGTCTTTTTTGGGGAGGCTCGCAATGGGTGGGTTTCGTCTCAGGACACCCTTCATTCCGTCTGCTTTTGACAATTGCCTCAGGGACGTACCAGCACGCTCAGAATTCGATACTTCGCAGCTCATACGGGTCAGCGATCCCGTTTTGGAGCGCGCTCTTTACATGTGCCACGGCTTCAAAAGCACATGAAACATAAACTCAAAAAAGCCTTCGCTTTTCCAAAACGAAGGCTTTAGAATTTAGAGTAGTCGCAGGTCAGGGATATGACTTGGATAAACGACGTTTTCAGTTGGTGTTCCCAGGAGCATTGCCGCTGCCGCCGCCGCTGCCGCCGCCAGAAGCAGCTGCGCCTATAATGGCGATGACGGCCGCGGCAGCCAAAAGACCACCAACGGCTGGGTCCAGCAGCAGGCCTAGACACGCCTCGTCTTCCTGGTTGGCCTCGTCTTCACAATCAACCTCTTCCTCTTGATTCGAAGTATTTGATGAATTGAAAACTGTCGGCGCCGGAGCGGGAGACGGGGTCTGCCCTTGCGCCAATGCCGGAAGCGCAAGGCCTGAAATGAGCGCAGCGCAGAGAAGATCTTTATATGTCATAACAATTCTCCCAAAGTTGTGGTACCGGGCTAGCATAGAAAAGCCATGAGGAAAAGTGTCTAGGTTGTATGCTCTCGATGGTTTTTCAAAGAGCGCGAAAAATGGACAATGTCGATGATGGTATCTCTGATGTTGACGGGTTAGAGACACTTCATGGCTTTGTTTCGCATTTTCTACATCAGATGTTTGAGAAGTTAAGATGACAGAATACCCAAAAAACCAACAGTTTGCTCCCTCTGCTCCCTCTGCTCCGGATGAAGCTGATGACTCAATCGACATTGGCGCGCTGATCGCAACACTTTGGCGTGGGAAATGGCTTATCGGGTTCGTGACGGGTCTTGCGATCCTGATCGGCGGGTATCAAGCCTATATCGTTGCAGTGCCGCTTTATCGCGCAACGGCGTCGGTGATTTTACATTCTACGGAAGGGAATATTGCCGGCCTGCAAAACATCGGTGGCGGAGTAGGTGAGGCCAGCGATGTGTACTCACAGGTAGAAGTCGTAAAGTCGCGGGAGTTAATGGGCAAAGTAGTTGACCGGCTGGATTTGGTGAAGGATCCTGAGTTTAACGGCAGATTGCGCTCTTCAACGCCAACGCCAACGATGACGTACTGGGCCCTATTCAAGACCAAACTGAAATCATGGCTCAAGCCCGCTGTTCCGCAATCACCCACTACACCCGCCGTTCCTCCGGCCAGTGATAAAGATGAGCAGATACGGAATGAGATTATCTCATCGCTTCAGGGTAAAGTCTCGGTCACACAAATCGAATATACCTCTGTGTTAAACATAACAGTGACATCAGAGGTAGCTGCTAAAGCTGCATATATTGCCGACTCAATAGCACAAATGTATATTCTCAATCAAATTGAGGTGAAATTTGAGGCGACGGAACAGGCCACGGTTTGGTTGAGCAACCGCGTTGGCGAGTTACAAATTAACCTGGAAAAATCTGTCAAAAGAGTCTCCGACTTTAGTGCCCAAACCGAGCTTGTATCGGTCGAGGGACTGCAGGGCCTGGAACGCCAAATCAAGGAGTTGCGGGATCGCATCGATACAGCGCAGCAGGCCCGGATGGTTACAGCGCGAAGATTGGCCGATTTGCGCGCGGCGGTTACAAATGATGAAAAGCTCGCACTGAGTAATGACGCTCAACTCGCTCGATTTGCGCAGACGGCAAATGAAAACCCAACGATGCAGACGGCTTTTGATACGCGCTTTTCCGGGATCATTGACCGGGCGGCCTTTGATCTTGCCCGAGCGGATCAGCAACTTGCTGCGCTCGAAACGTCAGAGGCAGGTTTAGATCAACAGATTTCCCGCCAGGGAGAGGATTTGATCACTCTACAACAGTTGAGACGAGAAGCGGAAGCTACGCAGACCCTTTATGAGTATTTTCTGACACGGCTTAAAGAAACCTCTGCCCAACAGGGCATTCACCAAGCCGATAGCCGTCTTCTGTCCAAAGCGGTTGTGCCAGGTGGTCCCTCAGAGCCACGCAAGTCTCGCATTCTCGCTCTCAGCGCAATTGTGGGGCTGATGATTGGCGCGGGCATCGTCCTGCTGCGAGAGATACGCAATAGCAGCTTCCGCACCGCGATTGATCTTGAACACCACACTGGGTATTCTGTCATGGGGCAGATCCCGTTCATTCCAGAGGGCAAGCGCGCTAATGTTCTGACATATCTCTCCTCAAAACCGACCTCTGCCGCAGCCGAAGCTATTCGCAATCTGCGCACATCGCTTATGTTGTCAAATATAGATCATCCACCAAAGGTGATCCTGTTGACGTCCTCCATTCCTGGCGAGGGCAAAACCACCAACGCGATTGCGCTTGCACAAAATCTGCTGGGCCTTGGCAAATCTGTGTTGTTGTTGGAGGGTGATATTCGGCGCAGAACTCTACATGAGTATTTTTCGACGCTGCCCAGCAAGGGAATCGTTTCGGTCTTGAGTGGTGATGTCACTTTCGAAAATGTAGTGCACCGTCCCGAAGGCTTTGGGGCAGATGTTCTTGGCGGTGAAAAAACATATGTCAATGCAGCGGATGTCTTTGCTTCTGACCGGTTCAGGGACTTCATTGTTGAGATGCGTGGGCGCTATGATGCAATCATCATAGACACACCACCTGTTCTGGTTGTGCCCGACGCAAGGATCATCGCGCAGGTCGCAGATGCGATACTTTTTTCTGTGCGTTGGGACAAAACCAGCAAGCATCAGGTCGATGAGGCGCTGCGCATGTTCCAAAACTCAAACCAGCGCGTCACGGGATTGGTTTTGAGTCAGATCAGCGCGCGGGGAATGAAGAGTTATGGCTATAGCGGACAATATGGCGCTTATTCCGAGTATGGGGCAAAATACTATAATACCTGACCCGAGTGGGACGCACCAAATTCACGTCTGGGCAAAACACACATATAGAAAGAGGTCATGCGTGTCGCTGCATTCGGGAAACCAATCCATTGATACTGCGGTTTGACGGTTGATTATCAAGCCACAGACTTGCTGATCACAACGCGCGCCCGCATTCCGTGTGACGAGACTAACGGCCTTAAGGATTTGCGGTCCTGGACAACCGCCGCACAGTACAGTTAGCCCGGACGCTTGCGCACATATCACATTTCATCCGTGAGCGTCCGTTGAACCCGCTCTGACGGCTCCGGATTTGCGCTGATAATGTCCATTTTCGGTAATGGACATTGTGAGGCATGATTATGGGGACGAAGAAGGGCAGCAGGAAGCGGTTCTGGTCTGACGAAGAGAAGCGGTCGATCTGTCTTCAGGCGCGTGCCCCCGGGGTTTCGGTTGCGCAGGTTGCGCGGCGCTATGCGATGAACGCGAACCTGATCCACAACTGGCTTCGCGATCCCCGGTTTGCCCCTGAGGCGGACGATGCGATTACGGAGGGGGCGGGCTTTCTTCCCGTTGAGATCGAGGGGGCGCTGGCCGTGCCTGGCCCACAGATGGCATCTCTCGCGCCAGATGTCCCGTTGTCGGCTCAGCGGGTTGATATCACGCTGTCGGACGGTCGGCGGATATTGGTGGAAGGCACGACGGCGCTGTCGGCGGTTCTGGCGCTTGTGGAAGGGCTGATGCCGTGATCCCGGTGCCGAGCAACACGCGGGTCTGGTTGGCCGCAGGCGTCACGGACATGCGGCGGGGGTTTAATACGCTGGCGGCTCAGGCCGAGAAGGTCCTGGAACTTGAGCCCTATTCCGGCCACCTGTTTGTGTTCCGGGGGCGGCGCGGTGACCTTTTGAAGATCATCTGGTGGGACAGTCAGGGAGCTTGCCTGTTCAGCAAGCGGCTCGAGAAGGGCCGGTTCGTCTGGCCCGCTGCAAAGGATGGCAAGGTCAGCGTGACAGCGGCGCAATTATCGATGCTGCTGGAAGGGATAGACTGGCGCATGCCGAAGAAGACCTGGCAGCCATTGAGGGTCGGATAAGCCAATAAGAACTGATGTTTGTGAGCTTTCTCGATTCACCTTTTGCCCTTGATCTGGTATAGGATCGGGGATGCTGAAAGACCTTGATATCCTACCCGAAGACCCCGTGGAGCTCCGCGCGGTCAGCGAGCTTTTGATGTCTGAAGTGAAGGCGTTGAGCCTCAAGGTCGAGCAGCTTCAACACCAACTTCATGGGGCCAACCGCCATCGCTTTGGCTCCAAGTCCGAAGGCCTGGCTCAACTCAATCTCGACCTGCAGGAAGACGCCGAGATTGTAGAGGCGGCGGAGGCGCAGGCCAAGGCACCGCCATCACCGCAGGAGGGACCCGGCCCTGAGCCGAAGCGCAAGCACAGCCGCAAGCCCCTGCCGGATCATCTGGACCGGGAAGACAAGGAGCTGTCGCCCGGCAATGATTGCGGCAAGTGTGGTGGCACCCTGCGCACCTTGGGCGAGGATGTCACCGAGGAACTGGAATACGTGCCGGGTCGCTTCAAGGTGAAGCGGATTATCCGCCCGCGCAAAGCCTGTTCGTGCTGCGAGACGATTGTCCAAGCGCCACTGCCCTCGCGCCCGATTGAACGCGGGCGGCCGGGCCCCGGCTTGCTGGCCCATGTTCTGGTCAGCAAATACGGGGATCATCTGCCGCTCTATCGTCTCAGCCAGATCTTTGCTCGTGAGGGTGTTGATCTGGATCGCTCGACCATGGCCGACTGGGTGGGCCGCTCCACGGCGCTGCTGGAGCCCCTTGCCGACGCCATTGGCCGCATGGTGCACCAGGGCGCGGCTCTCTTTGCCGATGATACGCCGGTCAAGATGCTGGCACCCGGCAACAAGAAGACCAGGACCGCGCGGTTCTGGACCTATGTCCGGGATGAGCATGCCTGGTCCGGGCAATCGCCGCCTTGTGCCTGGTATCAGTTCACGGTGGACCGCAAGGGTGTGATCAACGCAGTCGCACAGTTTGAACGCGACCTTCTGATTGAGCGAACACAGGCTGGTCTGGCCAGGGCGAAATCCGAAGGCAAAACCTTGGGCCGTCCGCCAGCGTTGTCTGGCGAACAACAAGAGCTCGTGCGTCAAAGGCTGGCCAATGGTGAAAGCGTCTCTGCTATCGCACGGGACATTAAAACCAGTAGACAAACCATTATGAGAGCACGCGACGCGGCAAGGTAAGACGGAGCAGCAGATAAGCGGCTATGCTGCGCCATTACACCTTGACGGACGATGACTAGGAAATCATCCGCGCCCGTCCCCATTCAAAACCGGGCGAACGGCTCGGTCGCGCACTTCGGGTGAATATTTATTCTTTTTTTGTCCATGATGGTCCATCCTACTCATGAGTTGGAGCCTCCGGCAAACACGGCTCGGTTCAATCCTGCCTATCAAATACCCGAGAAGCGCCTTGTTTAGGACAAATTTAAGCGGCTTTCTAAGCCTCGAACAAGGAAAGCTATTTTAGCATGAAGCATGTAGAGACCTCCTCCACTTGGACTGATGTAATCTTAAGCCTGATGGCAGCAGGTGTTGACAGAGCGCTAGCTGTTGGGATTGTCGATATCTTGGCCGAAGCGAGCCCGACGGACTCCGAAATGCATCATACGCCTCTCATTCTCTCAAAAGCTCAAAGGGGTAAAGTACCCAAGAGGCCCTCAAAGGAATGGGACGATATCGCCCAAATTCTACCCCGCTTATTCTTGACCACGCAGGAACTCATATTTGCGCCAGACTTGAAGCAGAAGCATGAGATCCACCAATATTGCAGGTACGCAGCTCTTACAGGAGGAGAGTCAGGGACCGGTTGATCTTAGGGGGCAAATGCCACCAAGGCATACCGGGTAACCGGACTGAATTGGCTGCTTGCGTCTTTCATTTTGGGGTCTGCTCCGGCTCAGTGCTAAATCCTACGTTCTCTTTCATCCCCACAGAAATTCTAACCCGCCGTCGCCTCTATTGGTTTGCCAAGAAGGTGCTTGTCGAAAACACCTGTGGGAGTATCTGTGATATCGCCCGATCCCAACGTGTCACGGGCTGCTGCGCAATGAAAACAATGTCATTGGGTCGCAACTCAAACCGCGTTGCCATGGCAAAATTGGCCGCATTGCGCGCGTCGAGATGCCACGCGGTCACAGAGCCAAATTCTCTTGGATCACTTGAAGCCCGCAGGACATAGATCTGAGAAACGTCTCCTGTCGATGACTCAATCCCTCCACCTGTATCAAACAGCGCATCTGCCAAATTGGCTGTTCGTTCCAGCGGCAAAGTGAAGCGCGATTGGGTGCCCACTTCACCGGTTAAATACACATAATCACGATTATCGGCGCCAAATTCAATGCGTGCTCTGTAATTCTCACGCGCTTCGGAAATGTTAGTCTGGCGGATCGAGACTTCGAGCTCCAATTCCTGAATTGCGTTCTGGCGCTCCTGTCGGCGTAGCTGCGCAATGTTGATCTGTTGCTCAAAGTAGGCCTGCGCGCGGCTCAGTTCATATTCGGTGTCCACAAAAATCGCATCTCCGGGCAACAGGCGTGTGCGTGTCAGACCCCTTTGTGAATAGAGTTTGGTCAGCGGGATCTGATATAATGTTGCGTCGCGGTAGATTCTGATGGATGCGTAATCCTGATCTTCCACTGTGATCCCACCAGCCGCAGCAAGCGCCTGATCGAGATAGAGCGGCGTTAGAGTAACTGGTACGACCCCAGGCTGTGCAACAGCGCCGCCGATGGATATGTTGCGAGAATTAAATTCTGCGATTTCAAGGCTGAAGGTCGGGTCGATCTGGTTTTCCACCAATTTTTGGAAGAGATTTGCCTCAGCGTCCTCAATGGTCATTCCGGCAATGCGGACACGGCCAAGATTGGGAACATTAATCGATCCGTCATCCTGCACCGTATAGCCTTGGCGGGAATTTTGGGCTGCAAGAAGACCTGACAGTTGCTCAACAGTAGAGTTCGCCGTCGGCGTGGACAAAAGTACGACATCCCCGATGCCAATCGTATACGGGCCGGGATCGGCAGGGGGCGGCAAGCGTAACTGAAGAGCCTCTGGCGGTGTTTCGTTTTCGACGAACGGGGGCTCGGGCAGTGTCTCAGAGCCGCGCAGGGCAAACTCACGACCAGAGGTTTGCGAGAACACTGCTGGCAGAGTTTTGGGTGCATAGGTCGACCTGTTCGCCTGGACTACCGTCTCAGGGTTCATGTCAAGCACACGCACATTTGTACCGTCGCTTGCACCCTCCGCCACACTCGAACTTCGATACACCACACCACAATTTGTCAGGCTCATGACCATTATTGCTATCAATACAAATCGCATCGGAGGTACCTCAGATAAGTCATTTTTGTCATTGGGCACAGAATGCGCTGTGCCGTTGTAGAAGATGTCGTCATTTGAGAACCACGCGCGTGGAAATGTAACCGGTGACGTCACTGGCCCATTGGCGTGACTGCACGATCCTGCCACTCCCGGTTGCAACCCAATAAAGGTTTCTGAAGGACTGACCAAGGCTTCGGCAATCCTCTGACATCAGGCGTGTTGAGATCGTTTGATTTCCCTGCGTCAGAGTGCGGCTTCCTTCGATTTCCACAGTACATCGGAACGTTCTTGTCACCGCAAAGTCATCGCCATCAAGGTAGGTCATAAAACGGTCAGACGTCCCCTGGCGCCCACTCAAGACCAGGGCAAGGGGCTCCGAAAGCTCGGATGCCAGCAATCCGGTGTTCGTACCACGCGTGCTGTGAAGCATGCCCCGCTCAAAGGTCAATGACGCCCCATCCGAACTCAACCAGGTTTCAAAATTGCCACTGCGGCTTTCCAACAAGAGCGTTGTGTTGACCTGTTCATCAATTATGGCGACTTGAAGTGCAGGGGACGGAGGCTCCGCGCGCAACAAAGTGGCAAAGCGTGGTGTGACGTCATCGGCGCCACCTCCAAAGACTTCAAGGACAAGTTCAGCAGGCTGTTTGCCGGTGCGTTGGCTGGTGCAGGCCAAGAGCGTTAAACATGCAAGGCAGATGAATGTTAATCGGAGGATCATCTCAGATATCTACCCCACCCAGAGCGCAGTATTTCTCCGCGAGAGTCCCGCGTGATGCCCCATAAACGGTTGTCAACATTGAGACGGGCACCTCCGTCTCGTAAAACCGGGCGGATTGTCTGCTTGATTACTTCAAGGGAAGGACTCCCGGTTATCCAGGATAACGGCACTTCGAAGAAAACACCTTTGTCGAAGGACCCCTCGCCAAAGTCTTCATATGAAACATTCGTCTGGGTAAAAAAGGCACCGACGGTGAAGCCATTGTTAAAACGACGATCAATGGAAAACGTGGCACCCCAGTCTCCGGCGAGGTAGCGGCCTGCATCGACCTGACCTTGAAATCCATTACCAAAATCATAATACGCTGATGCATGGCCGGTGACGACATCATAATTCTGAAAGCCCAATAGCATATCAAAGTCGCGTTTCTTGGCATAGTTCACCTCGGCCCCCAAAGCGAGACGACTGTCAATCGGGTACCAAAGCACCTCGGCCGAAAGACCGCCATACATGGCCTCCAGATAACCCGCTGTGCCGCGCATAAATACGTTTTCCGCAGGGCGGAAGATATATTCAGCCGTCAATGTATTGATCTCAATATCGGATTCTTTTGCGTATAACGGCGCATCTGTGCGGACCGGGGGCAGAACGGAGTCATTTTCAACATCAGATTTGTCGATGTTGCCAAACAAGGGATAACGAAACTGCCCGCTAAAAGTGAGACCGGGGCTAGTGCGCAAAGCCAGGCGCAACTGGGGTCCAATATCTGCTCGAATAGGTTCATCAGGGTCAAAAAACAACCAAGTCACATAGGGCGTCAGCGCATAGTCGAAGGTCGGGTAGGAACCAGAGAGTTCGTTTGCCCGGCTTTCATCATATGCGTCCTCAATCTCAGCTCGCGCCAAGGTGCGCCAAGAACCGTCATAGTCAAACACCAACTCCTCCAGGTCACTTCGCCTAGTAACAACCCGGGAGACCGGCACACCGCGGATCGCCAAAACAACAGTCAGGTCTTCAACGGCGGGTGGCAGGGTTGCGGCCATCACTCGTGTTGCGCGCCCGACGGCTTCGGCCTCTACATCCCACCGTTCATTGTTTACAGTGATGCTCGCGCGGGTTGGTTCCAATTCGAAGCCCAGAAGCACCATACTTTCGTCTGCCAGTCTCGCTTTCAGAACCCGTTCAACAGCTGCTTTCCCGCCACCTTCGAGCGAATTGTTCCACTCTGCCGCTGCAAGTTGGGCTCGGTTGCCCACCGGGAAAGGCGCGCCTTCGCGGCCACCGGGATAGCGGCGCTTTGCTGGGTCAAATTGATAGCTCAATTGTGCACCAAATTCGCTCGTACCAATCACAAATCCTTTTAGGGTGATGCCATTATTGAAGCGGCGCTCAAGACCAAAATTAAATGGCGACTTGATTTTGATATCAGTTTTGTCTTCCTCTTGGTCATAGGAGTCAGATGAATATTCGGCAAAGAAGGATGTCTGTTCATTCAGGTCCCACTTCACACCCCCAAAGAAGGCGGCGTCGCCCCTGAACCAATTGCCTGTTTCGAGTTCGCCACCTTGACTGCCTTCTTGGCCCGGGCGCGTATCGAACTTGCTGTTGAAAAACCCCAGCGGGTTGGTGAAGCCACCATACCCCCCAAGTCGACCCCAACCGATGCCACCGGTGAACTGTAAGCGCGGGGTTATCGTTTTGGTTGCGACAAAATATTCACTACTATAAATCCCTGTCCCGAAGATGTCACGCAGCCCCATCGCAATCGCAGGTCGGTTGCCAACCTCATCTGCCAGCTGGAACTGAAGATCAAAACTACGGTCATATCTGTTCCCGTTAACGCCATTGAAATCATTAATGATCGAATAGCGAAAGCTGCCCATCACGCGTGGCAGGATTTGAAAAGCTGCCGTCGTGCGCAGGTTGGGCCCAAAGCCAGTTACTGTTAAGGCAAACTCGCCATCGTTTAGGGCTTCAGCAGTCGGCATTTCAACAAGACCCGGCGTGCCATAGGTCGTGAGTGAGGGGGAGCGCTGCTCCTCTGCCCAGCCGCTGCCATAAACCAAGCAGAGTGCCGCTACTGCGGCGCATTTTTTAGTGTGCTTGAACACAGCCTGCCTTAAACCTTTTGTACACCTTCTGCTTATCCAACTTTTGGGTCGGTTTCACATTCTCCTCGCGCTCGACCAAAAAAACCTTCGCCGTTGCGCCTCATCTGCAACATAATTGCCCTGAAGATCCCAAATTGGTTGGCAAAATAATGACAGTCGGGGAAGCGCTCACAACCCTTAAAACCCCCTCTCGGCTCAGTAGCTCCCTTAGCCCGCATTTCCCAAGTAACTTGACGTTTTCACCCCTCTGACGGCCAGTAATGTGTTATATTTCAAAATGTTAATTGGGATTGAGGTTGCGGATTATGGATCACCCAGAGGGTGCGGGCTTGCAGCGGGTTCCGTCATGCTCAAGCATCTGAAAGAGGATATGTGGGCTGAACAAGACCCTCGATAGGCTTCACTTTACGATACATAACGCTTATGCATTCTTCCCAAATAGAAACCCCTGTGCAGCGTTCCTAGCGGAAGAATTTCAAATGTTTCGACAGTGGTTGGCGCGATTAGGAAAAACACCTTATTTTCCACCGGTTACACCGGAATATCCGTTTTCAGCGATAGGGGACATTCACGGACGCGCCGATCTTCTTGAGCGCGCCTTACGCCTGTCTGATAATTACCCGGTCGTCTGCGTCGGTGATTATGTAGATCGCGGCGACAATAGTGCAGACGTTTTGCGCATGCTTTACTCCCGTCCGGACATCGTCTGCATTTCTGGCAATCATGAAGAGATGATGCTGGACTTTATCGAAGCTCCTGACAAGAACGGCAGCCGGTGGTTGCGCTTTGGGGGTTTGCAAACGCTGGCCAGCTTCGGGGTTGCGGGCGTAACCGAAATCAGCGGTGACAATGCCATGACTTCAGCGCGCGACCAATTGGTTGAGGCCATGGGTCAACCCCTCATACGCTGGATGCAAGCGCTGCCCACGCTGTGGCAATCCGGGAATGTCGCGGTCGTACACGCCGGAGCTGACCCCGCCATAGCGATCGACGAGCAGACAGTGCGATCTCTGCACTGGGGCCAATCAGACTTTGCCAAGATATCACGCACCGACGGCGTCTGGGTCATCCACGGACATACAATTGTTGACACCCCTCTTGCCCAACACGGCCGGATATCAATCGATACAGGGGCTTATGCCACCGGCCGATTGTCCCTGGCGCATGTGGAATTATCAGCTGTTCATTTCGAAATAGTAACGTAGTAATTTCGAAGATGGGCCTAGTGTTCGCCGTCTGACATAAGATTCCCATTGGCGGCTCGATGTGCGATATTTGTGGCATGAGACGCGATAACATCTGCCTTTACCTACCTTGGCCCCGCCGACCGATCTGAGCTTCAAGCCCTGATCACCAACCGCAACACGCCGTGCAAGCTGGTCTGGCGCGCCGCGATCATACTGGCGACGGCGGATGGTCATGGCACCTTCGAGATCATGCGGCGTGCGCGTACGTCCAAGCCAACAGTCTGGCGATGGCAGGAGCGGTATCTCGATGAAGGCGTGGTGGTCTTGTCACGGTTTAGTTCCGGTCTCTTTCGAGCAATGTTTGCTATGAAGGAGATAGAGAATGGCAAAGAGATACACAGACGAGTTTCGGCGTGATGCGGTGCGCATGGCGACGACCAGTGGCCTAACGCGGCCTCAACTTTCATCGGATTTGGGGATTGGCTTTTGAGCGCAAGGCCGCATAAATGAGTTCAGAGACCGGAACGTAAGCGGGACAAGACCATGGCAGGCCTCAAGCGCGACAAGACACGACCCTCGCGCGTGCCGCCGTTGCCAATGGAAACAAGGCTGAAAGTGATTACTAAGGGTTTGTTACGAAACAAACGCTTCAGTATCTATACGCGGATTGCTTCTTTAGCTTTTTGATACGGTGCTTCTG
>NZ_JAIMIA010000097.1 GCF_019966495.1 Tateyamaria pelophila
TCAGACAGAGCCGCCCGGTTCTCTGCGGTCGCCAGTCCCTCGGTCTCGAACCGGCCCATCTGCGACGTGGATGCGGCATGCGCATCGACGGCACGGCCACCGACAACCTGGCGCATCACGGGATCGAGCGCGAGACGGTCGGCGTCATTGACGTCCCCGTATCCTGCCAACCGGCCGTAGACCGATTGCCGAAACAGCCCGTCGAGCCGGTGGATCGTGTTCTTGCCACGGCGATTATCGCACAGGGCAGCAGACGCCAGATTGGACAGACCGAGCGCGTCATCAAGCTCGCGCATCACCAGAAGGCCGCCATCCGAACTGAGCTGAGCGCCCCGGAATTCCAGCCGCACGCGAGGGTCAAAATCCACACGATCTGCCCGCTGCAAGCCCGCACCCTCTGGGTGATCCATGAAACACATCCTCCGCAGCAACCAACGCCATGATATATATAGAAAATATCACGTTCAAGACAGCGAAATAAGAGATCTACTTGGGGAATGCGGGTGAATTGTACTCCTATTGATGATTGGTCATGCCCGAGACCTTTGGTTTCAGTCTCGTCATTGTTCGCGTCGAAGCGGAGTCTAGACAAGCCACAATTTCATCCGCGATTTCGTTAGCAATCTGGCGGTATTCGCTTGCCCGATCCGCATTGTGTCCTTCACGCTCCCAATGCCGGAGCGCCTGCGCCGCCAATTCATAATCTTCACAGGCACAGCGGAACTCCTCATCTCGCGCAGCAAATCTGCGTATTTCCAGCTCTCGTGTCGGGAGCCGTTGCAACAAAGCGGATAGATTTTGCATCTGCCGCTCACTCTTAGGTTGTTATAGCTTTGATTGAGCACCGATAACCAGCGATAAGGGAGGTACGAACATGTTCGTACCTTCGATTGTACTGTGCGCCTCAATGCACGGCGCAAACAAAAGGGGGTGCGTAACTGACCAGTCAATCGGTCGCGTATCAACGTCTATTTCCCACTGTAACAGTAGCTTACTCCGGTGCGAGCGATCTTGGTGGCTTGATCCGCCGGATCATCCCTCGGCAAGCAGTATGGCCGTGTAGCCGGCAGCACCCAGAACGAAGGCGAACACGGCAGGGGAATGGTCCGTACCCGGCAATTCGTGTCGCAAGGTGTTCAGAATGGTCCCACCGGAGATATAGGCCAAAGCCAAGGCCAGCACGACTTCATGAATCCTGAGCCCGAACGCGGCGCCCATACTCCATCCTGCCACCAATCCGGCCACCAACCACCACCGGCCATAGCGCCGATAAGGCGCACCGTGATGTTTCGACAGCGCGTGATCATCGACAAGGAAATGCAGCCCAAGCGCCAACGCGAACAGCCACAAGGGCTCAACCGCACTGTCTCCCGGGCTGCCAACGGCGTAACCGATGGCAACATTTTCAACCGCAGAAGACGCGACGCTCAATTTGAACACGGCATTGCTGGTTTGGTCAGCCTTGCCGGCATGTCGCTGTTTTCGCCGTGATTGCCGCGAGGCGACTTCAACCCAGAATGCAATAGCCAACCCAAGCAACGAAAAAATGTAGACATGCCGGTCCAGCATTGGCACGAACCCGGCCTGGTCAAGGTCATGCTGCCTTTCGACCAGATCGGGCAACAGGTCCAGAAAGACGTAGCTGACGCTGATCCCGGCCGCCATTGAGAGCAGCGCAGGAGACCAGCGCCGCCGCTGGACAACGTCCGCGCCAGACATGATGTGGACGGCACACAAAGCAAGGATGGTCAGAAATGTGGCTAGGGTCGCACTCATTTCGAACCCCCTTCAAACCCGGTCGGCGTTTCAGCTTCACACCACATGAAACTAACGCGCCGACTTTGCCGCACGTGCCTTCAGCGCAGCGTAGATTGGCACGTCACGCAGGGTTTCGGCGACCAACATGGATCCAAAACACCCCGCGAGCAGCGGCAAAAGGAGCGACGAACTGCCTGTCATCTCGATGACCAACACGATCCCGGTCAGCGGGGCACGGACGGTGCCTGCAAAGAAGGCGCCCATGCCAACAAGGGCAAAGGCCTCAGGTCGGACCGCAAGGCCCGGGATCGCGGCCTCGACGACCATGCCGAACGCCAGACCGGAAACGGCACCCAGAACCATCAACGGTGCGAAAAGGCCTCCGGGCGTACCGGCGGCATAGGACGCCGCTCCCAGAACGAACCGAAACAAAAAGAGCGCGGGAAGGACAACAAGCAGCAACTCTCCGCTGAGTGCATTTTGCGTAATGCCATCGCCCCCGCCCACAAGCTGCGGGGTAAACCAGGCCAGAAGCCCGACAACAGCACCAATGCCTGCGGCCCGGAACTCAATGGGTCCCTTGATCCGTTCAGCCAGCGAAAGGGTGGCAAGAAGCCCACGGTTATGGCCCACGGACAGCAAGCCGATGAAAAGCCCGAGAACGAGGAACAGGACAAGCTCTGTGACACCGCCCGAGGCGAGGTCTGCCACCTTGAAATCCAGCGCATTGCCCAGCAATCCACGCGATACGGTGATTGCGCCAGCCGAAGCGCCGAGGGCCACCAGTCCGATACGCGGATCGAAGCGGCCTACCAGTTCCTCGAGCACGAAAATCGCGCCTGCACCGGGCGCGTTGAAGGCTGTCGCGAGGCCCGCACCGGCGCCGCCCGCGATCAAAGCGCGACGGTCCTCCGCGTCGCGGCGAAAGAGACCTCCGATCACGTGGGCGGCGGTTACGCCCATCTGCACGCTTGGCCCCTCGCGCCCAAGCGCAAGTCCGCTGCCCATGGCCAGAACGCCGCCCACGAATTTCACCGGGATCAGGCGCGCAGGCGCTGGCGTGAGTGAACCTTCAAGAACCGCCTCGACATGCGGGATGCCACTGCCTGCCGCGTCGGGTGCAAATCGACGCACGAGCCATGCCGCCAGCCCTGCGGCCAACGCCGCGCCCGCCATCATCATCAATGGCCCCAGAATGGGATAGGAGCTTGTCTTTTCCACGGCCAGAGCCCGAAAAGCGTCCGCATGTTCGAGCGAGAACCGGAATGCTGCACCGATCAGCCCGGCGGCCATACCGACGAGAATGGAAAGCAAAGCCAGAAATGCCATCGCTCGGGTTTCGGAAACAGACTTTCCGGCCAACGATTTCAAGGTCTGCATCTGCTATTCGCCTTTTGGGTAGCCACTGTCCAATCGGTGCCCCACATCAAAAGCTAGCGGGGAACGGTCGCTATGTTCAAGCACAACTTTTGCGCGTCTTTGGCTTTCCGCCAACCGAAGGTCAAATGCGGGACCCGTCCGGTTATCACAAAGCTCAGGGGCTTGACTGCCGGGTGAGGCGGAGGCAGAACTACGGCTGCCGCTTCCACTCCGTTGTTCGGGCAGGGAACCTCAGAACGCAAGTTCGCCTCTTTAGAGGCATCGAGAATCGGTCTTTTAACGCCTTGTTTTGAAGGGATTTTCAATGGCGGGTGAGAACATTGTGAGGGACGCGGTCGATCCGGTTTTGAACACCGTAGGAACGACTGTCGTATCGTCTCTGAAAAATCCCATTCTGATCACTGAACTCGGCTTCGGACTGTTGGTGCTGGTATTGGTCATCTCCGTACACGGTTGGTTCATGGGTGCAGTGTCGAAGTTCTTTGCGGTGCGCTTTGCGCGCTTTAATCAAGGCACCGCGCAATGGCGGGTCAGCTTTCTGGTCAGCATTACAATTGCCTTGCTGGCCAGCGTACATCTGATGGAGACGATGATCTGGGCCATACCGATCTGGTGGTTCGGATTGATCAGCGATTTCCGCGAAGCGTTCTCCTTCGTGATGGAATCGTACACGACACTGGGCGGTGCGAAAGTCGGCTTGCCGAGCGCTTGGACCTTGCTGGGGCCCATGATCGCGATTTCCGGGTTGTTCACCTTCAGTTGGACTGGGTCCGTCATGGTTTACGTGATGACAGAGACCGGGCGAAGGCATTCCCAGGTCGCAAAAACCGACAAAACCGGTGATGCATTGGATCAGACCGAGTCCTGAGGGCGTCGTCATGTTGTCGGCAGCATGTGTGCCGCACCACTGAGGCGACGATCTCGGGCGCGGTCCAGTAGCGCTTGTAGGCGGTGGTCTGGGTTTGCATCGCAAGTCCCAAGACAGCCCTCTGTTTGACGCGACAGAACCGTCACCTCGCCTACAAAAAAAGACCGCCACATTGCAGGGCTATTCCGGATACCTATAGTCCGACCACAGGTTGCGCGCAGGCCAACTTGCCGTATCATTGATCCATTCAGTGGCAAATTCGAGCAGACTAAAGTCTGGTGGGTTTACCCGAACCGGACCGGGGCGGTTGGAACCCCAGTTCAAATCGGAGTGGTTTGTAGGCGACGCATTGAGATTTATTGCAACATAAGTTTTTCCCTTCTGCAACAACACGGACCTTGTCCCGACAATCGCCCCTTCAAAGCTGCCCCCGTTGGCAAATGCGCCATAGTGCACCAAGTCATTGGCACTGCTTATCCAACCCCCGTGACCTGCCATCGCCTCGACGACAATTGCGTAGGGTCGCGGCATTTTTTCTGTGTCGGCCGGATAGCGAGAGTCCACACTGGCTGCAAATGGCACGTCATAGTACATCACTTCGCCTTGCTCGCGTTTTGCAAGGCGCCCCTGGCCGATTGCCATATTCGCGACACCGGCAGGATCGAGGACATGTTTTTTGACATAGCTGGCTTAGCTTCGGGAACTGTTGGCCGCAATCACCTGCTGCAAGATGCCGTAACTCAGGTTGGAATATCTCTGCCGATCCGTGTGGCGGTCCTGCGGAACACCGGGCCAATAGCCCAACTCGAATGTGCTGATCGCGTGGTTCATGATCTGGCGACAGCTTGGCGGGGTCGGCTGCCCCATGTCCCGTGCTGTGCGGGGTTGATTGGTCATGGGATCATAAAAAATTTGAGTCGTCAGGGTCACTGTGGATGAAACCACCCCCGTGATCGATCAGGTTTTGCAACTTGATCATTTGCACGCGCGGGTCCTGAAACGGGGACAAGGGGGCACGATTGCCGAGGGCGGCGAGCATAGTGTCATTCAGCGTGATGCGACCCTTGGGCACCAGATCATTGATGGCAGATCTCGTCAGAAGCTTGGACACGCTCATGATGCGAAATCTGCTTTGCGGCGATACCTTTTTCAAACTGCGGAGGTCGGCGACGCCAAACGCGCAGGAATAGACCAACCGACCATCACGCGTGACCGCAATCTGCCCGCCCGGGATCGCATTGAATTTCATCAATCGGACAAGGCGATCACCCATCGGTTGAAGCCTGCCTCTGCAATGGCCCTGTTTGGAGATGCCGTTGTCGAGGAGGACGACATCGTACCTGCCATTTGGCGCGTCTTCGATATCGATCAGCCGCGCGCTGTGACGCCACAAAATGGTCGTCAGGTCAGACTTGCTGATGCCATAGTAGAACGGCGCGTGCTGCGCGGCGTGGCTATATGGCGTGAGGATGATGACATGGTTACGGTTTGATCCGCGGCCATGGCTTTCGATACCAAGCAGGCGCATTTTTTGGCGCAACATCTTGTTCACGACATCTTGGCCTGACTGACTGTGATACCAAAACCAATCGGTCTTGAGGCTGCCAGTGTTTGTCTTGGTCACAGCGGCAAAGCGGGTCCGTCCATCCTTTCGGTAGACTTCCAGATCGATGAGCCGGGCTTTGAGCTCCTCCAACCTGCCATTCAGCCCGCGTGCGCTCATCCCATGGAGCCAGGACCAATCGCCTTTTTGCGGGCCGCCGTTTTTGACCATGCTGACGGCACATCGCATGCGGGAGGTATTCGTCACTTCAATGTCCACAATACGGCCATCGAGTTCTTCGATCTTGCGGTTGACCGCTGCTTCGGACAGGTTTGTGAAATACCAGTTTGCGTCCCGCTGTGAGCCTGTCTTCAATAAGAAATGACATCAGTTAACCTCGATCCGAGGAGCAACACAGTCAGGAACAGGCACGCCAAACTAAGCTATCAAATTTCCCAATGGTCAGGCGGCTGCAATGGGTGGAGCCCGATTTATCTAAAAATACCATTCACAATATGGCCTGTGATCCGCATTTGGTCGACGAACATCGCCGGATGTCGCAAAAAGAGTGGATTGCCGCCGGAACGGAGAAGGTCACATTGCATGACCGCTGTGTGTTCCCCGGCCGGATCAATCAGCCATCGCGGGTATCAGGCAGCCGGCACCACCGCTTGATTGGACGGCCGCCGCCCCGCAAGCGTTGCCTTTGTCGAGGCAGTCGGCAAGGGGGGCCTTGGCAAGCCATTCCGACAAGAATCCGGCGTTGAACGCGTCCCCCGCGCCGGTGGCATCCACGGTTTCGACGAACGTGCTTTTGCGGTGGGTCCATGTGTGACCGCTTGAGGCCCGCGCCCCGTTTGGCCCGCATTTGACAACCGTGAGCGGGGCGCACGTGTCTGAAATTCCGAGGGCGGCCAAGGCTGCAAGCTCGCTCTCGTTGGGAAGAAAGACATCGACCATTGCGATCAGGTCAGCGGCATCCGGGTCAAAACCGTCTTGCCAGCCACAATCCAGCGAGATCGTCAGGCCCGCCGCCCGCGCGCGGTCGATGAGCGTCGGGTTTTCCTGCAACGTGCCGAGCTCTCCGATGTGGAGATGGCGAAAACCGGTCCAGGTGATCGCGGACAGATTGGGGAGGGCTGGCCCATCAGCACGCGTCAGGAAAGCCCGGTCGTCCGGTGTTGTCATCGCGACGGTGAGTTGTGGATCGCTGCGCGGGCTGGCCTGAACGCAGTGCCGCGCGTTAACTTTGAGTCTGTCGAGGTCTGACAAGACGATGCTGTCGAAGGGGGCCGCGGGCAGGCGCGAAAACTGGTAAACCTCGTGACCCAGGGCCGCGAAAGTGGCCGCAGTGATAAAGGCGCCACCACCTGCATGTAGGGAGAGATGGGCAGCGAAAACCTCGGTGCCTGCGGACGGCAGGCGCGGAGCGCCCGCAAAAACCAGATCACAATAGAGCCGTCCGGCGCAGAGGGTCGGTTTGGTCACGTCAGCGCCTCTCCGGTCTTGGCATCGAAGACATGGATGTTTTCCGGATCGGCCCCAAGCGTCACCGCATCGCCGACCTGCGGAGGGGTGCGCCCGTCGGCCTTGGCGATAATCTCGCCTGACGCCGTATCGACATAGATCAGCGTTTCCGAGCCGAGGGGTTCGCGCAACATCACCTTGCCGGATAGCACTGTATTCGGGTTTCCGGCTTTCAGATCGTCGGCCCGCGCACCAAGCAGGACTTTGCTGCCCGCAGCGGTTTGCAAGGCCGGTACACGGACCTTTTGGTCACCCGCCAGCGTGATGGTTTCGCCGTCCCAAATGCCATCCAGCAGGTTCATCGAGGGGGCCCCGATGAAACGAGCGACGAAGGTGTTTGCGGGCTTGTGAAACACCTCTGCCGGGGTGCCGACCTGTTGGATATAGCCGTCTTTCATGATGACAATACGGTCGGCCATGGTCATCGCCTCGACCTGATCGTGGGTCACGAAGATGATCGTATTGCCAACCCGCTGGTGCAGTTTCTTGATCTCCAGACGCATCTGCGTGCGCAATTGTGCGTCAAGGTTGGAGAGCGGTTCGTCAAACAGGAATACGGCCGGGTCACGCACCATGGCCCGGCCGATGGCGACGCGCTGGCGCTGGCCCCCGGACAGCGCATTGGGCTTGCGATCCAACAATGGCACCATGTCGAGGATGCTCGCCACTTCGAGAATGCGCTTTTCCTTGTCCGCCTTTGGCATCTTGGACGACCGCAGCCCGAAGGCGATGTTTTTCTTCACCGACATGTGCGGGTAGATCGCGTAGTTCTGGAAAACCATGGCGATATCGCGTTCCTTGGGTTCGAGGTTGTTCACCTCGCGCCCGCCAATCTCGATGATCCCGGATGTCGTCTCCTCAAGCCCTGCGATCATCCGCAAGGTCGTGGATTTCCCACAGCCGGAGGGGCCAACCAGGACCACGAACTCGCCATCCGCCACATCCAGGGAGATGCCATGCAGAACTTCGGTGGTGCCGTAGGATTTGGTGAGGCGACGCAGGGCGAGATTGGCCAAGGTTCAGGACTCCAGTAAGGTCGCAAAGTCAGTTGCGCGGGATTGGGTGGCAGCGCGGATGCGGTCGGTGCGGTGGGAGGATTGCGATTTGAGCGCCGCCAAGTCCCGCTCGTAACTGTCCAGCGCGGCGCTGAGCGCTGCAGGTGCCGGGCCGCCGATCCGGTCGCGGCGGGCGACGAATGTTTCGGGGCTGGTGGCGATTTGAAATGCCTGTACGTCCATTCGGGGCGCGTGGCCCGTCGCCGTTTGGAAGGCCCCAAGAAACGTCTGGAAACCGGAGGAAAGTGGCGCTCCATCAAGGCTGCGCGCCACATGTGCCGCGATTTCGTGGGATTGGCGAAAAGTAAGGCCCTCGTCACGCACCAGCGTGTCCGCCAGTTCAGTGATTGTGATGCTGGCCGCGTCCGTATTGCGCCGCACGTTATCTGCGTTGATCGTGCAGGCAGGCAGAAATGCGGTGAGCAATTGCAACACCCGCCCGCCGCTCTCAAAAGCCGCGTAGCCCGCTTGCTGCACCTCGCCTTCGCTGTCGTTCATGTCGGTGAAGGGCGTATTGTGCATCGTGTTGACCACCATATCGCAACGCCCGCAGGTGAGTGATGACAGGTGCCGCATGTGTTCGATGGGCACCGGGTTGCGCTTTTGCGGCATGATCGAACTGATCTGGACCAGCGCGTTTGGCACATAAAGCTGACCGACCTCGAAACTGGACCAGAACGCGAGATCCTGAATGACCCGTCCGAGGTGGAGGAAGACAAGCTTGACCGCAGAATACAGTCCGGTGACGTAATCGACCGATGCGATGCAGCCGTACGAATTGATCAGCGGGCCCTCAAAGCCCAGCAGGTCGGCCATGCGCGTGCGGTCAATCGGGAAGCCCGAAGTTGTGATCGCGGCGGCCCCCATCGGACAGTGCCCAAGGTTATCGATGGCCGCAGACAGCCGGGCGGCATCGCGGTTCAACACTTCGATCATTGCACCAAGGTAATGGCCGAAGGTCGTGGGTTGCGCTGGTTGCCCGTGGGTATAGGCGACGATGAGGGTTCGGGCTTCAACTTTCGCTTTGGCGATGAGGGCTTCGGTCAGTGTCATTATCTGGCCCAGCATGGTTTCTGCCCGGTCCCGAAGCGCCATTTTGAACAGCGTGTGATCCATGTCATTGCGGCTGCGCGCCGTGTGCAAGGCACCGCCCAAGTCACCGAGAAGGCGGCGCAGTTCTGCTTCCACAAAGAAGAAATAGTCTTCGTGTACGCCGGTGTAGGTGAGATCGGCGACTTTTGTGCTTGTCTCGATGGCTTCGAGGGCGCGGGCTATCTTTTGGCCATCTGATTTGGACAGGATGCCCGCTTCCACCAGCATCACAAGATGCGCCTGATTGATGGCGGTCATGTGTTTTGCGTAGTGGGTTTTGACACCTTCGAACAGCGGCGCGAGGACCGTGTCCTTGTAGGTCGGATCGGGGAAAGTGCTCGTGTCGGTCATGTCAGGCCTGAAAGTTCCGCACGCGCGGCATCGCATTCGTAGGTGACAAGCTCGATGTGGTTGCCGTCAGGGTCGGTGAAATCGAAATTCAGGGCCATGCCGTAATCGTGGAAACTGTGCGCAGTCAAAGGCTGTCCTTTATGGTTCGTGACGTCTGGGTTGGGCAAATACCGGGCAAATGCTACGAAATCTCTGGCCTTTGCATGAAAGGCGATGTTGCGGTTTGGGCCTGATGCGGGCTCTCCCATGAACAGCGAGAGACACAGCCGGGATGTATCTGCCGGGGCCAGAAAAACGGGATGCGATGGGTCCGGATTTGCCTCGCCCAACACGCGCAGACCAAGAACCCGCCCGTACCACGCAATCGACGCGGTCCGGTTGGTGACATTGAGGTGCACATGGTCGAGCCTGTCTGTGGTGACCAGAGGCGTCATCCTTTCAGCCCCGCCATGACGACGCCGCGGATGATGAAACGCTGGAAGATCAGAAAGACGATCAGCGTCGGGATCGTGCTGATCGCAGCCCCCGTCATGATCAATTCCCAAGCCACGTCCGCCTCATCACCAAAGCCGGAGAGGCCTACCGGGATCGTATACATATCCACCGAATTGGTGACGATGAGCGGCCAGAGAAAGGCCGTCCAGTTGCCTAGGAAAACAAAGATTGCCAGGGCGGCGAGCGCGGGTTTGACCAGCGGCATGGCGACCGTCCACCAGATCTGTAGTTCATTCAGGCCATCGATACGGGCCGCTTCGATAAAATCGTCAGGAACGCTTTCGAAAAACTGCTTCATCAGGAAGGTGCCGAAGGCCGTCATCAGGCCCGGAAACATGATGCCCCAATAGCTGTCGAGCCAGCCGAAGGATTGGCTCATCAGATACCACGGGATCACCAGCATCTCGGTTGGGATCATGAGTGTGGACAGGATCGCGATAAAGACGATCGTGCGCCCGGGAAACCGGAATTTGCACAGGGTGTAGCCAACCAGAGAGTCGAACAGCAGATTACAGATCGTGGTGATCGTGGCGATGATGATCGAGTTGACGAACCACCAATAGAACCGCCCATCTTCGAGGACATAGGTGTAGTTTTCGATCGTGGGCTCAACGGGGATCAGATTGACGTTGTAGACCTCGTGCGGCCATTTCAGCGAGGTCGAGATCATGTAGGCGATGGGCATCACCATCGCGATGCCGCCAATAAACAGCAGCAGCCAGCGGATGATCTGGCCCATGTTACGCGACCGGGGCGCTGGTTTGGCCATCAGCAGAGCGTCAGCGGTGGGAGTGATGTCGCTCATCTCATGTGCTCCGCAACAGGCGCAGCTGGATCAGCGAGACGATCAGCAGAATGGTGAACAGAACCACGGTTTGCGCCGCCGCATAGCCCATGTCGAACCCGTTGAAGGCCGTGTCGTAAATCATCAGAACCAGCGGTTTTGTGGCGTTGAGCGGCCCGCCCGGATTGTTCGTCGTCATGTTGAAGACATGATCGAAGATCCGCAAAAACCCGATGGACGAGAAAACGACGATGAACACGATCGTCGGTCGCAGCAGCGGGATGGTGATCTGCGTCAGGACCGTCCACCAGCCGACACCGTCGATCTTGGCGGCCTCGTAATAGCTGGTCGGTATGGCGCGCAGGCCGGCCATGAATATGATGACCTGAAAGCCGAGACCCGCCCAGACGGCGGGGGCCAGTACCGCGGGCAGCGCGTTGGTCGTGGATTGCAGAAACTTGATCTGCGGAATGCCAAACCCTGCGAGGATGTTGTTGAACAGCCCGATGGGCACGTCCTGATAGAACCAGCGCCAGACCCATGCCATCGCGACCGCCGAGGTCATGAAGGGCAGAAAATACAGCATCCGCAAGAAGCCATGCATGAAACGCAGCTTGTCGAGGTGATAGGCGATGATGAAGGAGAGGACGAGGCTGATCGGGGTGCCAAGGAGCAGATAGACGAAAGTGTTCTGGAAGACTTTCCAGAAGACGGGATCATTCCACAGCTTTTCATAGTTCTCCAGCCCCGCCCATGTACGACTGCCCAACAGGTTCCAGTTCTGGAACGAGATCAGGATCGCGTTTCCAGTCGGGTAGAACCGGATGACCGTATAGAACAGCACGGGAATGGCGAGAAAGGCCCATGCCCAAACGATCTGTTTCTGTCGGATTGTGAGGTTGCGATACATACGGGCCGCCTGAAAAGAATACCGCCCCCGCGGGAGAAACAGGGGCGGCCGGAAGAAGGCTTAGTCGCTGTAGTATTCGTCGAGCAGCTTTTGTTCCGCTTCTGCCGCAATCGCGAGGCTTTCGGCAAGGTCCATGCCTTCCAATTGGATGCGCTCCACCATTTCGACCATCAATTGCCGCTGGCCACTTTCATTGGCGAACTTCGTCGTATGGGCGTATGCGAGGCCACGAATGAAGGGACCAAAAACGTCATCATTTGCGTTGGCCTCGGTCATGCCGACGGAGGGTTTCGCAGGCAACTCGCCGACCGTGTCGAGCCAGATCTGCATCGCCTCGTCCGAGGTGATGTATTCCATGAACTTGACCGCAGCGTCGTATTTTTCGCCTTCGGCTTTGGTGGTAATCGCGTTGACCCAGTAGCTGGAGTAATTCGACCGCGCCCCGTCAAGGCCGGAAGGAAGCTCCGTCACTCCCCATTTCAGCCCGCGCGTACCATCAAGCGAGCCAATGCGGAAAGAGCCATCGATGTGCATGCCGGCGCGGCCCGCTTTGAACGCCGCTTGCGGTTCGTCCATGAATCCGATGGCGCTCACGGGGTTTTCGTTCATGAACAGATTGGTGTAGAAATCCAGCGCCGCGAGGCCGGATTCCGTATTGTAATTCACAGTCTTGTAGTCATCCAGATACGGCTCTCCGCCATACTGGCGCACGAGGCCTTCGCGCCACCAGTGGTGATCTTGCGCGGTCATGCCCGCCGTAATACCGACTTGTGTGATGTTGCCGGCACCGTCACGCTTTGTCAGCTTTTCGGCCGCGTCCAACAGCTCAACCAGCGTTTCAGGCGGGGACTCTATCCCAGCCTCCTCGAACAGGCGTTCGTTATAAAAAAGCGCCAGCGAGCGGACGGCTGTGGGGAGCGCCCAATAGGCATCGCCGTCTTTCATCGCCTGCACCATCGGGAAGAATTCCGCATCGATCCGCGCAGCGGGAAAGCTGTCGGCGGGCAGGGGTTGGATCAGCTCCGCCTCAACGTAATCGTTCAGCCAGCCGTAAAACAACTGCACCACATCGGGCCCTTCACCGGCCGGGATCGCGGCGGCGACCTTGGTGCGGTAATCGGCATAGGGAAAGTGGGTCATGGTGACGGTGATATCCGGGTTGGCAGCCTCGAAATTCTCGATCAGCGTTTCCATCGCGTCGACCCGGGCATCGAAGTAATACTGCCAATATTCGATTTCCACGGCCATCGCGCCGGTGGCGAACAGAGCGGTGGAGGATGTCAGGCCGGCAAGGACCAGGCCTTTCAAATGTGATCGCATCTTAACTCTCCCGTGAAGTTGGTTCGATTTTTAACGCATACCCAAGGGTTAACTCAGGAGAATTGAATATTCAAATGATTTGAGTTAATCCAGCCTCATGGTCGCAATTCCTCTCCAGCTTGGTACAAACGCCGAAAGATCGCGGCACCGCAACCGGCAGGCTGTGTTGGGCCAGGTGCGGGCCGCAGGCACCATGGGCCGCGCTGAAATCGCGCGGGCCCTTTCGCTCACAACCCAGACCGTCAGCAATATCATTGCAGATCTGGTGGCGGACGGGATGCTGCTGGAAAAAGGACGCCTGAGCGGTGGGCGCGGATTGCCTGCAATACAATACGGGTTGAACCCGGAGGGCGGTTTTGCCCTGGGGATCGAGGTGCGACCGGATGCGATTTTCGCGGCATTGCTGGATATGCAGGGTCACCCCGTAACCACCGAGCGCATTGCGCTGGCGGGAACCGAACCGAGTGTTGTTCTGGCAGAGGTCACCGCTGTTCATGCCCGTACACTAAGCGCCGTGCCGATCGCCAAGGATCGGATGCTGGGCGCTGGTATCGTCATGCCGGGGCCGTTTGGTGTAACGGGGGTGTCCGGGGTGGGCTCTGATCTTCACGGCTGGCAGCACGTTGACCCAGAAGCGCTTTTTTCCAATGCCGTGGGCTTGCCCGTGGTGCTGAGCAACGACGCCAATGCCGCCGCGATGGCAGAGCGCCTTCATGGCGTGGCAAAGGACATTCCTACATTTGCCTACCTGTACTTTGGCGCGGGCCTTGGCCTTGGGCTGGTCCATCAGGGGCACTTGATCGGCGGGGCCTTCGGCAATGCAGGCGAGATCGGGCACGTGCCGGTGCCCGGCGGCAAGCTGGAAGACATCCTCAGTCGTCTCTCCGTCCAGCGGCACATGGCGGTGGCTGGCAAAGTGGTTTCGGACATCGACGGTCTGGACCGGCTTTTTCGCGAACGGGACGCGGATCTGATGATCTGGCTTGAAGGGGCAAGTGCGGCCTTGGGCCACGCGATGACCATTGTTGAAAATATGTTTGATCCGCAGACCATCGTGCTCGGAGGTGCTATGCCCGACGCGGTGCTGGACCATCTGGTTGCGCATGCGCCCGTGCCGCGCATGTCCGTCGCGAACCGTCCGAATGCGGCACTTCCCCGCCTGATGCGCGGGGCCTCTGGCCGGATGACCGCAACGCTGGGCGCGGCCACGCTTGTGCTCAACCGCACGCTCACTGCACCACTGTCTCACGCCGACTAAAGGACATCGCTTATGCCACTTTCAGATCAGGCCCGGATTGCCGCGGATCGGGACACCGTTCGTATCGTCGCCCTGTGGCAGGCCCTGGTGATGCTGAAGTCCACCGTGTCCTTCATGAATACAGGCGCGCACCCGGACGATGAAACTTCCGCCATGCTGGCCGCACTCAGATTTCGGGACGGGATAGACATTTCCTATGCCTGCTCCACCCGTGGCGAAGGCGGGCAGAACGATATCGGCCAGGAAAGCGGCGCGGCTCTGGGCACTCTGCGCACGGCCGAAATGGAAGCCGCCTGTGATCGGCTTGACTTGCGAATGTACTGGTTGTCCGTCAGTCCCGACGATACGATTACCGATTTCGGGTTTTCGAAATCAGGGGATGAAACGCTGGCGAAATGGGGTCGCGACCGGACACTGGCCCGATTTGTGCATATCCTGCGGACAGAGCGGCCCGATATCATTTGCCCGACATTTCTGGACGTGCCCGGCCAGCACGGCCACCACCGGGCGATGACCGAAGCCGCCCACGTGGTGATGGATCTGGCGGCTGATCCCGCATTTGACGGCAGTGATCTGGCTCCGTGGCAGGTCAAGAAGCTGTATCTGCCAGCCTGGTCCGGTGCCGGGCAGGCCTATGACGATGATCTGCCGCCGCCGCCCGCGACGATGACGGTTGCAGGACGGGGGCGCGACCCGGTGACCGGGTGGCGCTATGCACGGATCGGGCAACAAAGCCGCGCGTTGCATGCGACACAGGCGATGGGGCGATGGGTTTCGGCGGCAGATGAAACGGATTTTCCGCTCCATCTGGCGCGCAGCCGTGTTGCGGGGCCGGATGTAGATCTGGGCTCTGGATTGCCACAGACGTTACGGGATCTGGAATTACCGGAGGCGCAGGATGCCTGCGATGCAGCGGTCGCTGCGTTTCCGAACATGGCGGAGGTTCTGCGCCACGGCACTGCCGCGTTGCAACTTGTGCAAGTCGCGCATCAAAACTGTCCACCTGATATTGCCCACAAGCTTGCGCGGAAACAGCAGCAGTTGGCGAGGGTGGTCACACTTGCCGCCGGTGTCGAGGCGCGTGGCTGGTTTGCTCAGGATGTCCTGCATCCGGGCGACCGGGCGCGATGGAGCACGGACGTTTCAACTGATGTAGGTGAGGTCGCGCTGGTGGCAAAGCTCCCCGATGGGTGGATTGGGGAAAACGGCAGCGTCCAGATCGGGTCAGAGGCGCGCATTAGCGATCCATATCCGGACAGCTACCTGCCGGATCAGCCGCGCGCGCCTTACCTTGAGGTTGCGTTGAGCGTTGAGGGTGCGACCGCAACGACCAAACAGCGGTTTGAGGTCACACCGATTGTGTTACCAAATCGAGCAGCCAATGTACGCCCGCAAGCCGATATCATCAATCTGACATCTGAGCGCCGGTCTGTGAGCATTGCGGTCTCGGATATTTTTCCAGACGGTGCCGCGCCGGGTCTGGACGTGCCGGACGGTTGGTCAACGGAAGCAGAGGCCGGGCAGGTTACTGTGACAGCACCGTCAAGCCTTGAGCCGGGGCTGTATGACCTGCCACTGACTTTGGACGCCGAACCTGCGAACATCGTCACATACATCACCCGTGCGCATATCACGCAACGTGCGCTCGTTGCACCGGCAGTGGCCCGCATCCGCGTCGTTGATGTTACCCTTCCGGATGTAAGGGTGGGTTATGTTGGCGGTGGAAGTGACAGGGTCGGCCTGTGGCTAGACCGGCTCGGACTGACTGTGACCGATCTGTCAGAGGAGCCGCTGAGCGATGCGGTGTTGGAGAAATGCGACACGCTGGTGATCGGTATTTTTGCCATGAAGTTCCGCAAAGGTCTGGCCGAAGCGATGCCCCGCATCCACGATTGGGTGCGGGCGGGCGGGACGCTGGTCACGCTCTATCACCGACCGTGGGACAATTGGGACGCCAACGCAACCGCCCCGTACCGGCTTGAGATCGGACAACCGTCCCTGCGCTGGCGGGTGACGGATGAGAACGCCGAAGTGACCGTGCGCGCGCCGGACCATCCGCTCCTGACGACCCCGAACCGCATCGGGCCTGACGATTGGATGGGCTGGCAGAAGGAGCGCGGGCTCTATTTTGCCAAGGACTGGGACGCCGCCTATACGCCGTTGCTGGCGATGCATGACCCGGGCGAAGCCCCGTTACATGGCGCGCTGTTGGCGGCGGATGTGGGGCAGGGGAGACATGTGCACACATCGCTGATCCTGCACCACCAGATGGAAAAGCTGACGCCGGGCGCGTTTCGACTGATGGCCAATCTGCTTGCCAAACGCGTCTGATCCACCGCGCAACGGTCTGGCGGCCGGGTGGCTGCTGACGGATATGGCGTTGAACATCTGGGCGCTGTCGATCGTGAAGGCTTTGGGGTTGGGCTACCCTGCATTTCAACTCGTTTTTCTGCGCGCGGGTGTCGGCTTGCTCTTGATGTTGCCGTGGATCTGGTACCATCGCCGTGCCTTTATCGACCTGCCCGATCTGCACCTGCATGCGTTGCGTGTTGTGTTTTCGGCCATTGCGCTGACGGCTAGGCAGCGGACTCATAAAACTCGATCCACAGCCTGACGGATGCCAGTTTGATCATCGACAGGAAATTGCGTGATGT
>NZ_JAIMIA010000098.1 GCF_019966495.1 Tateyamaria pelophila
GACCATCACTGTGTCCACGTTATGCGCGTCGGCGATGGCGTCCATGATCCGGTCCCAGTGGCCCGCATAGCTCCACCGATTGAAGCGGTTGTAGACCGTTGTCGGTGGGCCGTATTCGCTGGGCAGATCGGCCCAAGGGATGCCAGTACGCAGGACGTAGAAAATGCCGTTGATCACGCGGCGGTCATCTACCCGCTTCTTGCCGCGCGTTTTGTTAGGCAAGACAGCTTTGATGAATTCCCATTCCAGATCGCTCATGTCTGATCGCGCCACTTACATCCTCCCGCCCGTTGTTTGGACGAAATGAATCACAAACCTATAACATTGAACAGGAATTAATGGGTGTGCTGCCTAGTTTCGCATGCGGATGCCTTCGTCCCATCGAAAGCCGACACCTCCACCTTGCCAAACACCCTCACCAATTGGATTGGGGCCGTCAATGTTCACATGTAGTGGCAAGCCAAAGCCTGGTGCGAGGTCCTGAACACCCTTAATGGTACTGCGGTGCATGATCCTTAGGCCCTGTCGCTCTACTGACATATGCGCTTCCGGTGCGGCGCGATGCGCTACGGCCAAATTGTCAATAAAGACGCAATCGTTTTCGTGATATTCATAGGCCACTGCATATCCGTCTGTCATCCCTGCGTTCAGGATGTCATTGTATTCTTGGCAAAGTTGCTTCAGTTCGTCGGCGTGAAGAAGGCTGAAACCATCATGATCGGGTAACTTTTCGAGGACCGCGCCGGTCATTCCTAGGTGTAGCCAGATGCACTTTTGTCCGGAGACGGGGTGCTCATGCACCAACGGATGCACAACACCTGAGGCGGAGTTCACGGATGACATGCGGCTCCAGCGTTCCTGGCGGCCTTCTGAGAGAGCAGCGAAGGCAAAGCCCTGATGTGCAAAATGCGTACCACCGCCGTTTTCGGCTGGCCGAACAATGTGATAGCCGGAATGGGAGAACGTCGCGGGCAGGAAGCTGCCGTCGTTGTGCCACTGCGGCCCCACATCCGGGATACCATGTCGCTCATCGTTAGAAAGACGGAAAATGTGGGGGTTGCCGCCGGGCGTGGCAGGATGCACGCCATGGGTGCTGTGCAATTCCTTGCCACCCCAAAGACAACTCGCACGTAGAAAATCCTCTGCGTCCAATTGAATCTCGTTCTTAAAGACGAGAAAACCGCGATACGCCATTTCACGTTCGAGAACGTCGACAACCTCCAGCGGCAGTGCATCCTCTGACGCCAAATCAATCCCAGAAACTTGCGTACCAATCGGATCAAGAGCCATCATCTCGCCGCCAAATTTTTCGAGGATAGCGACGTGCGCAGCGTCTATCGGGGGCAGTTTGCATGCTTTGGCAATCAACGGTTCTCTCCTTTGTCTCAATTATAGCCAGTTACCCTTCTTTCATTGTGAAAGTGGGCAAGCCAAACTCGTGTGGACGGCCCGTAGCGGCATACTGCATCAGCGTCGGTTGGTGTTTTCCACGCTGCATATGAATGACCGGTTCTTCTGCCGCATGACAACATTCCAACGTCAGGACAGCTTTCTCGCTGTGCTATCTTGTTCGTCATCCCAGCCCAGAATTTTCGATAGTTCATGCCCGATTTGAATGATCTGGGGGCCAAGGTTTTCGCGAAACACTTGCGTGAACACGCGGACCGAACCTGTCGCACCAATTGACAATGTCGCGCCTGGGCCGCTTGGTGCAAGAGGAGCCGCAACCGAACACAAGCCGCGCTCGATTTCTTCGACGCATTCGGCATATCCGCGCTGGCGGATGGTCGCAAACTCCGCTTGCAGCTCATTCACACTTGTGACGGTGAATTCAGTGTAGGCCCGCAGCCGACCTTCCAATTCCTCGATCAAAAACAACTCTGGCGAAAAGGCGGCAACAGCCTTTGAGCAGGAACACGCATGTAAGGGGCGCTTTCCCAAACCCGGATGAAGATAGGACACACCATCGTCCGGCGTCTCAACATGAATGATTTCCACCGACCTCCCACGAAGCCTCGAAAGGAAAAAAGCAGCTCCAAACTGTGTGGTAGCTTGCTTCAGCACGGGCGCGATCAATTCCAGAAGCGTGCGGTCGGAATGATCGCTGCGTGCAATCGCCTTCAGGCGGGTTCCAATCGTGAACTGCCCGCGCCCGACAGGCTTGAGGAGGCCGACACTGACCAAATCTTGCACGAGCCTGTAGGCAGAGGGTTTTGGAAGATCCGAATGGGCGCAGATCTCGGCCACTGTCGCCTCGCCCTTCTGACCGACAATTTCGAGAATGCACGTGAGGCGTTCCAGATGCATATTTTTCCTTGTGAGAATCTAATTATCGAATTACGAGAAATGGAACGTAATCGCAAGGGAGGAATGTGAAGATGGACGGTGCATGTTGCGGCCCGGGCTATGCAAGCCCGGCAGAGGCCGTCAAGGCCCCGCGCGAAAAACTGCTGTATACGATTGCCATCTACACCGGCACCGGCATCCAGAAACCAGACTATCTGGCGACTGTTGACGCGGACCCTGACAGCCCGACCTATAGCCAAGTCATTCACCGGCTTGAGATGCCTGGCATCGGGGACGAGCTGCACCATATGGGCTGGAACGCTTGTTCTTCATGCCATGACGACGCAGGGATGTCGCGCAAGTTCCTTTTGGTGCCGGGCGTGCGGTCCAACAATATTCATGTCATTGACACCGCCACCGACCCCTACGCGCCGCGCCTTCACAAGGTGATCGACGGGTCCGACATCAAGTTGAAAACCAACCTCAGCGGACCTCATACCGTGCATTGTCTTGGGTCCGAGATCATTATCTCTTTCTTGGGTGACGCGAAAGGTGAAGCGCCCGGTGGCTACCTTCATCTCAATAAGGATTTCGAGATCGTGGGCCGTTGGGAAGAAACCATGGGCGATATCCCGTTCAGCTATGATTTCTGGTACCAGCCGCGTCACAACGTTATGGTATCCTCAGAATGGGCAGCCCCCAATACGTTCATGCCGGGCTTTGATCTGGAAGAAGTCGGCCACCTGAAATATGGACGTCGGCTGCACATCTGGGACTTCGAGGCGCGCAAACCGGTCGAGACGATGTATCTGGGCGAAGACGGCCTGATCCCGCTTGAGGTCAAATTCCACCACAACCCCGACAGCAGCCATGGGTTCTGCGGCGCAGCCCTCAGCGCCAATGTGATCCACTTCTGGAAGTCCGATGCGGGCAAATGGGAGTGGGAGAAGATCATCGATGTTGAAAACGAGCCGCATCCTGAATGGCCAATTCCCGTGCCGGGCGTCATGTCGGCGATCCTTGTGTCGATGGACGACAAATATCTGTACCTCAATAACTGGCTGCACGGCGACATGCGCCAGTACAATATTGAGGATCCACACAACCCGGTACTGACCGGGCAGGTCTGGATGGGCGGACTTTTGGGGAAAGCTCCGGAGGTGAATGGCGTCAAGGTCGCAGGTGGGCCGCAGATGTACCAGCTCTCGCTCGACGGCAAGCGATTGTACGTTACGACCTCGCTGTTTTCGACATGGGACAACCAGTTTTATCCCGAAATCCGCACCCAAGGTGGTGTCATGGTGATGATTGATTGCGATGTCGAAAACGGCGGCATGACAATCAACCCCGATTTCATCGTCGATTTTGGCAAGGAACCAAATGGCCCCAGCCGCTGCCATGAAACCCGCTATCCCGGCGGCGACTGCACGAGCGATATCTGGCTGTGACCGAAACGCGAACCATCACCATCTCCAACAGGGGTGGCACGACCTATCAGGTCGATGCCCGCCGTCCGTTGCTCGACACCCTGCGTGAACAGGACGTCGATCTGCCATATGGCTGCAAATACGGCGGTTGCATCACCTGTGCGGCCAAGTTGACCGAAGGCGAAGTCGATCAGCGCCGCCAAGTGGCGCTTAACAACCGTCAGATCAACAATGGCTATGTCCTGCTGTGTGTCGCCCGCGCCGTCACCGATTGCACCCTCGAAATCGGAGTCGAAAGCCACGACAAACTCTACCGAAACCCTTTCCTCGATCCGCTGGAGCCGCATGAGCTCAAGGCGGATATCGCTACTCCGAAGGAGCACTGACCCATGCCTGCCCAAGCGTTGGATGACCTTTACGACTACGACCAGAAATACCTTGCTGACATCCTCAAATCAGTGAAAACCATCGCCATGGTCGGGGCCAGCGCCGACAAGACCAAGTTCAGCTATGGTGTCCTGCGCGTGCTGCACGAGACGGGATACGACATGATCCCGGTGAACCCTAACCCGAACCTGAAGGAAATTCGTGGTATTCCGGTGTATCATTCGCTCGAGGAAATCGACCGTCCCGTCGATATGGTTGAGGTCTTCCGCCCAAAGGAAGAGTTCTATGCCATCACCGAAAAGGCTATCGCCATCGGTGCGAAGGTGATCTGGGGACAGATCGAGGTCTATGACGACCGAGCGGCGAAGCTCGCCGAAGAGGCCGGGCTGAAAGTGGTGATGAACCGCTGCCCCAAGATCGAGCTCTTTCGCCCGTTCTGGAAGCCGCGCCTCGATCTCGCCATTTGACAGCAGCGGCACGATGCCGTCCGCAAAAGGAAACTGAACATGTCCCAGAATATCATCAAGTCGGCCAAAGACCTTGTCGGCGAGGCCACGTCGAGTGTCCCTTCCGTTAGCGTCGAGGACGCTATGCCACTTGTCAGCTCGCCCGACCACGTCTTTGTGGACCTGCGCGATGGCATGGAACAGGCCAAGACAGGCGTCATCCCGGGAGCCGTTGCGTCGTCGCGCGGCATGATGGAGTTTCATATCGATCCGGAGAGCCCGGTTCACAAAACTGAATTCAACCAAGACAAGACTTACGTCTTTTACTGTGCCTCCGGTGGCCGCTCGGCTATGGCGGCGAAAGTGGCCATTGAGATGGGCCTGTCGCCGGTTGTGAACATGGCTGGCGGCGTTGCCGCGTGGAAAAAGGCCGGAGGCACATTGGAGTAGATCATGGACGGAGCAATCGAAAACGACAGTCTCATCTTGCGCACGGACACGGATGGTATCGCCATCCTGACTCTGAATGCGTCAAAATCAATCAACGCCCTGTCAGAAGCGATGCTGGCGGCCCTGTCGGAGACGCTGGACGCAATCGCAGCGGACCGTAGAGTCAAGGTCGTTGTGCTGCGCAGCAGCGGAAATCACTTTTGCGCAGGTCACAACCTGAAGGAAATGACCGAGCGCCGTGCCGACGACGATGGTGGTTTTCAGTATTTTCAGGACCTCTTTGCCAAATGCTCCGCGATGATGTTGCGTGTCGTGCGCCTGCCACAACCGGTTATTGCCGAGGTGCGCGGCATCGCCACTGCGGCAGGCTGCCAACTCGTGGCCTCCTGCGACCTAGCGGTGGCAGCTGAGAATGCGACTTTTGCTACATCCGGTGTGAATATCGGTCTGTTCTGCTCGACCCCAATGGTCGCCTTGTCGCGCAATGTGCCGCGAAAGATGGCAATGGAGATGCTGCTGCTGGGAGAATTCCTGCCCGCCGCACGTGTCGCCGAAATGGGCCTTGTGAACCGTGTCGTGCCATTGGCAAAGCTCGAAGAGGCAAGCATGGAAATGGCGCGCATCATCGCTGACAAATCACCGGTTGCCGTCAAGATCGGCAAACGTGCCTTTTATGAACAAATCGAAATGCCGCTGGAGGAGGCCTATGACTTTGCCGGTCGCACAATGGCGGAAAACATGATGGCCAAAGATACGGTGGCAGGCATCGGGGCGTTCACCCGCAAGGAGCCTATGCCAGAATGGAACGGCGAATGACCTTTGACGGGCCAGAGCTGGCACGCAACGCAGCCAATCACGCAGCCCTGTCGCCGGTTTCGATCCTCAAACGCGTGGAGCGTGTGCACCCGGAACTGCCCGCGCAGATCCACGGGGCGATCCGGCGCAATTGGGGTGAGGTCGCGGAGCGGTGCAAGCGGCTTGCTTCAGCTTTGGCCAAGCGTGGCATTGGCAAGGGCGATACCGTCGCGCTCATCGCTCCCAATATCCCTGAGGCTCTGGAATGCGCACTGGCTGTGCCCATGCTGGGTGCCGTGCTGAATGCTAACAACACGCGGCTGGATGCGGCTACGATCTCCTATATTCTTGACCATGGCGAAGCCACAGTTCTGCTAGTCGATACCGAGTTATCCGCGATGGCAGCCGAGGCTGTTGCACAATCCGGCCGTGACCTTCTGATTGTCGATATCGAAGACCGAGAAGGACCGGGCGGCGACTGCATCGGTATGTTGACCTATGATGATCTGCTGGCCGAGGGGGACCCCGACTTCGCCTATGCCCTGCCGGATGACGAATGGGACGCACTGGCGCTGAACTATACCTCCGGCACAACGGGACGACCCAAGGGCGTGGTTTATTCCCACCGAGGCGCATGGACCAACGCGGTCAACAACGTGGTCACGTGGGAAATCCCGCACCATCCTGTCTATCTTTGGACGTTGCCGCTGTTTCACTGCAACGGCTGGTGCTTTCCTTGGACAATTACGATGCTGGCCGGCTGCCATGTGTTCCTGCGCGCCCCCCGGGCCGACGCGATCTATGACGCCTTCGCCGATAATGGTGTCACCCATCTGTGCGGCGCGCCGATCATCATGTCGATGATCAGCGGGGCCACCAAAAAGCGCGATTTCCCGCAAAAGATTAAGATGATGACAGCCGCCGCGCCGCCGCCCGCCAGCGTCATCAAAGGGATGGAGGCCATGGGCATCTCGATCACCCATGTTTACGGGCTGACCGAAGTCTATGGCCCAGCGGTCGTTTGTGCCGAAAAACCTGGGTGGGCGGCGCTTCCCATTGATGAGCAGGCCGAACTCAAGGCCCGCCAGGGCGTCGCTTATGAGCTTGAGGAAGACGTGCTGGTTCTCGACCCAGGCACCGGCACACCAGTGCCGTGGGATGGCAAAACCCAAGGCGAGGTCGTGTTTCGCGGCAATATCGTCATGAAAGGCTACCTGAAAGCCCCGGAGGAAACCGCCAAGGCCTTCAAGGACGGATGGTTCTGGTCTGGCGACATCGCGGTGCAACATGCCGATGGCTACATCGACATCAGGGACCGGTCCAAGGACATCATCATCTCGGGCGGGGAGAACATCTCCTCCATCGAAGTGGAGAGGGCGCTTTATTCTCACCCTGCCGTCAGCTTGGTTGCCGTGGTGGCTATGCCGGACGAAAAATGGGGAGAAGTTCCCTGTGCCTTTGTCGAACTGTCATTCGACGCCACAGAAGAAGAACTTCTGGCCCATGCAAAAGCAAATCTTGCCGGATACATGCGGCCCAAGAAAGTGGTCTTTGGCGAGCTGCCCAAAACCACAACTGGCAAAGTCCGGAAAAATGAACTCCGTAAACTGGTTCGACCGCAAGGCTGACCTCTAACACCTTATTGGAACACGAACATGAGCACAAACCACGAACTTGGCTTTGCAGAATTCAGTTTCGGCACTCAGGTACGTAAATCCCCGTACTCCGATGCAGCCCTGCGCTGGGGCGCCAAGGGTTTTTCGGTCTACAACCACATGTACATCCCGCGTGATTTCGGCAATTCGGTGCAGAATTTCTGGAACCTCGTCAAACACGCGACCTTGGCCGACGTGTCCGTGGAACGTCAGGTCGAAATCACTGGGCCCGATGCTGCCCGTTTCACTCAGTACCTGTGCTCGCGCGACCTGTCAAAATGTGAGGTAGGTCAATGCAAATACCTTCTGATCACGGATGAGGACGGCGGGATTATTAACGACCCCATCCTGCTGAAACTAGCCGAGGATCATTTCTGGTTGTCCATCGCGGACAGCGACGTCCTGCTCTGGGCGAAGGGTGTGGCCGTGAATTCGGGGATGAATGTCCAGATTTGCGAACCGGACGTTTCGCCGCTCCAGCTTCAGGGGCCAAAATCGCGCGAAATCCTGCGGGCCTGCTTCGGCGACGCGCCCACGGAACTAAAATACTTCCGGTTCATGGAATTCGATTGGTACGGTGTCCCGCTGATCATTTCGCGCACAGGGTGGACAAGCGAGCTAGGATACGAAATTTACCTGCGCGATGGCTCGGCAGGAAACCGGCTTTGGGAGCATATCATGGATATCGGTGTCCCTCTCGGCCTGCGTCCGGGTCACACCTCAACAACCCGCCGGATCGAGGCGGGGATGCTCTCTTATCACGCCGATATGACCTTGGCGAACAACCCCTTTGAATTGGGTCTTGGTCGTCTGATCGACCTTGAGATGGAGGCGGATTTCGTTGGCAAGAATGCGTTGAAACAGATCAAGGAAAACGGTGTCAAGCAGCGTCTGGTCGGCCTCGAGATCGAAGGCGACCCATTCGTGGGCTCCAATGACTTCTTCTGGCCGCTCTTGAAGGACGGAGGTCAGATCGGCACTGTCACCTCGGCGATTCATTCTCCGCGACTGGAAAAAAACATCGCGCTCGCAATGATAAAGACCGAATACTCTGCCGTCGGAACGGATTTGATAGTAGATAAGCTGGGCGAGACGCGCGGCGGCGTTGTCGTGCCGGTGCCGTTTTATGACCCGAAGAAGTCAATTGCCTCCGCAAGTTGATCTGATCGTGGCACCGTATTAATGGCCTGTCGCAGAGAACAGTAAAAACGCGCGTACGCTGAAGGCAAAAGTCTTTGCGTGCCTCGGGCATTGAAAAATGAAGTCATTGAAGCAGCGGCAGCGAAATGGCTTTGTCCGCAAGTGAGACATCGGCATCGCAAAACTTGCTGCGCCGTGAATAAACGACCGCTTTTCACTCTGCGGTGCGGCTAACAATTTTGGCATTCGCATCGCTGCATTTGCGAGCTTTAGCAACAGAGCACTTCCACATTGGGCCTCTCCCTACACCTTCGCCGCGCGATCCACGAACGGCAGGTCTTGGATGAGGACTTCGGTACCAATGCTTTCAAAACGGAAAGATGGCTCAAGGCTTGTGATTTTCCAATGTGATTAAAATCAAGATTAGCGGCGTTTGATCCAACCAGGACAAAGTTATCCAAAGAGACGAGCAAGTAGGCCCGTTCTCTTGTCTGGAATTTCTATGTTAGGCAGATTTGCTTTACGCTTCTGCATGAAAGTCCAGACATTGGGCGCGACATCAAGATTCTCTTCATTCAATGTCTTGGCGTGCTCGACGAGATTTTGATTGGCGTAAACCCAGTCAATTATGCCGCGCCTGATATGCTCATCCTGAAGCGGGATTTCTGTACGCAGGTCCCTCATGGCTTGCGCGGCGTCTGATGCTCCGATTACGTCAAGATGTTCGTCCATCACACTGACGCGCGCGGCGCATTCATGATTAAGGAGCGCCCCGAGAATGCCGTTTTGGCCCATAGTGCAACGTCGCCACAGTAATGCACTCAGAACTGTTTCGACGGTCTCGTTAGGTGCATCTTCTGCACTGAGGGCTTTCTCGATGTGGCGAAGGGCGACAGGATCATCGTGCTCCAATAGCTGGTAGAGGTTTTGTGCCATTCCAACATTATAGCATCCACGAAGCTAAGATGCCAATTTGGCTCAATCGAAATTACCAAATGATGCGTCGTGAAAGCGGAAAGAACTGACGAACTGACACAAAAAGCAGGACAAAAAATGCCTGTGATGACCATAACAGTTCAAGAAAAATTGGCTCACCGTTGACCGAATGTCGCAAACGCAAATGCATGCGGCGCTGCGGCAAAAGCAGCGACGGCATGCCCATTTCATTTTCGTACCAGAACCGGAATACCTCAGGCCAAGAAGGGACTCTTGATGATCAATGTTCTGTCTGGAGTCTGGGCCCTTCTGCTCGGTATCGTGCTGATCATGCTGGGCAACGGCATGCATTTCACCCTGATTGGTCTGCGCGGCGGGATAGAGGGATTTTCGTCAACAGAGCTCGCCGTCGTTACCTCCGGTTATTTCTTGGGCTTCCTATCGGGCGCGCGTCTTACACCATTACTCATTCAGCGTGTCGGGCATGTGCGTGTCTTTGCAGCACTTGGCAGCTTTATGTCAGCTGGCCTGATCGCTCTTCCGCTTTTGACCGAACCCTGGGCTTGGACAGTCCTGCGAGTGCTTATCGGCTTTTGCATGTCGGGCATCTACGTGGCCGCGGAGAGTTGGCTGAATGCCGCAGCCACGAATGAGACCCGCGGCAAAGTGCTTTCGGCCTATATGATTGCGCAAACGCTGGGAATTATTGGTGCGCAAGGCCTGCTGACGCTGGGCGATGCGGCGACGTCCGTACTCTTCATCGGTGCCTCGATCCTTGTCTCGATCTCGTTCGCGCCAATTCTTTTGTCCGCGGTCACGGTGCCTGCGGTCCAGGTCGCGCGTCCGATGCCAATGCGCGATCTGTTTAAAGGCTCGCCGTTGGGTGCTGTGGGAATATTCCTGTTGGGGAGCGTTTATGCAACGCAATCAGGCATGGGTGCTGTCTTTGGCAGTCAGATTGGGCTGTCCGCGACGCAGATCGCGGTGTTCATCGCAATGCTGTTCGCTGGGGCGCTGGTGCTTCAATATCCCATTGGCTGGTTGTCGGATCGGATGGACCGTCGCAAGTTGATCTTTGGGTCCGCAGCCTTGGGTGCCGCGTCTTGCATGGTGGGGTGGGTCACCGGCGCGGGACTATGGCCCCTGATGGCGGCCGCCTTCCTCGCCGGAGGGGTCACAACGCCACTGTATGCCCTGCTTTTGGCCTATACCAACGATGCCCTTTCCGCCGACGACATGCCAGCCGCCTCCGGGGGGCTTGTATTTACTTTCGGGGTGGGAGCGATCGCGGGCCCGCTGGTCACCGGCTGGGCGATGCAGCGGCTGGATCCTTATGCTTTTTGGCTGGTCCTTGGCGTTACCTTTGGTGCCATTGCACTCTATGCACTATACCGAATGACCCAGCGTGCGACGGTTCCCGTGAGCGAGACCGAAAGCTATCTGAATGTGCTGCCAACGTCCTCGCCGGTGGTGGTGGAGGCGGCAGGCGAATGGGCCGCAGAAAACGCCGAGGTTGAAAGCGTGTCGGGTATGGACTGAATCCAGCCGTAATTTCATTTGGATTGAGACAGAGCCACAACGGGGTTCCGCATAAAAGTTTTCTAAAACGGTTACTTTTTCCATGGGTTCACGGAAACAGAAATCCTGAGAGACCCAGGCCCCATACCCCTTTGGAAAAAGTTGGAATAGATCTTATTACGTCAGTGATAGCGAATAGGCAGCAGACATTCGTGCACGGCGCAGCATCGGTCAGTAATGGGATGTAGGTAGCCCGCAATTTCAAGGCGCGCGCGGATGGCCCACACCTGTTTGGGAAGCAGCGGTCGTTTCTGGCCGATGATCCGCCCCTTGTTCCATGCCTTGCGTTTTGGGGTGACTGAGGGAAGTTGGACTCTTGGCATAATATGCCCTCCAATCCCAGACATCAGCACCGCGCTGACGCCAAGAGCACAGCAACCGATCGAACGGCCGTTTTACGAAGGCTCCATCACGCGAAATCGCTACAGGTGCATTGGGCCGCAAAGAGCCCACTCGTGGAATGCTGCACTATGCACGGATGTCTGCTTACTATTGGTGGACACGGCGGCTTGTCACGCCGACGGACCAATTTGCACATTTGAACACAAGTCAGTTACGCGAGCATCTTTTTCAATCATAGCGGCCAGTTATCGGTGATAACGTCCTTCTCAATGCCAGACACTTTCAGCGATTGTCGCCCATGTCTGGCGGGACACAACCTTTGGGCCAGCGAGCAGCCAGTAGCTTTCGTGATGGGCAAGCGATCGCTCGTCAAGACGGACAAGAGTTCCTTCCTCGAGCGCACCGGCGCAAAGGGGTAGCGATGCGAGAGCTACTCCAAGCCCCGCCTTTGCCGCGGTCAGCGCAGAGAGTTGGGTGTCGAAGCGCAGATGTGGCACGGGTGTCGTCGGAATGCCGAAGGCCGCCGCCCAGGCAGGCCAGCCCGGGCGGGCCCCGGCGCAGGCAATCCGCGGCAAACTGGTCCAAGGACCATCGTGTTCCGTGAGGGAAGGTGCCGCGACGGGGGCCAACTCTTCGGCGTACAAGCGGGCCTTGAAGGGATGCGGCCAATCCCCCGTGCCATAGCGAATGCGGATCACATCATCGACCGGGGCATCATGCGCGCCCAGAATAAGCGTACGGATCGAAAGTTCCGCCCCTGTCACTGCCTGCAGGCCCCCCAACCGAGGCATCAGCCACAACTCGATCACCGACTGGCTGGCCGATATCGTCAGCCGTTTGCGTCCCGCCCCGAACACCGCCTCGGTGCTGTCACGCAATCCGTCAAGCGCATGGCGCACATGCGGAAGCCACGCCTCGCCTTCGACTGTCAGAGCGATAGTCCGTGCTTTGCGATTGAACAGTCTGACGCCAAGATGCTGCTCCAGCTGACCGATCCGCTGGCTGACCGCCGCCTGCGTCAGTCCGATCTCACTTGCGGCAGCGGTGAAGCTGCCAAGCCGGGACGCCGCCTCGAAAGCACGTATCCATTCAAGCGGAGGAAGGCGGCTTTCATCCATAAGAAAACCCATGTCTCACGTCAGTTATTCCTAATTTGTGTTTATGATGGTTCTGGGAAAAACTCCAGCCGAACGGTCATCGTAAAGGAGCCCAACATGCCAACCGTCACAGTCGATCAATCTGGAACCTTTCTGACGCTCGACGTGCCGTCTGGGCCGATGCGCTTCCATGCAATATGGCTGCGGGACAACGCGCAGGATTCCGAAACCCGCGCGGCGGCAAACGGCCAGCGGTTGATTGCCCTTCGGGACATCCCGGCCGATACTTGGATCGAGGCTGCGGAGATAACGGGGCGCGGGGCGCTGAACGTACGCTTTGCCCCCGAGGGCAAGAGCGTTTCGTTCGATCTTGCTTGGCTTGAAGCGCATGCGTACGATCATGCGGTACCCGCGCGACGCGGCTGGCTGGAAGACGGGGTCGAGACTTGGGATGCAGGTCTTATGGCAAACGTACCTTGCGGAGATTTTGAAGTGCTCCAACAAGGCGGCGCTGCTCTGCACGACTGGCTTGGTCAGATTATGCGCTATGGGTTTGCCAAGGTAGTGGGTGCGCCCGCCACCCCCGGCACATTGTTCGACATCGTGGGTCTGTTCGGCCATGTGCGCGAGACAAACTACGGGCGGCACTTCGAGGTCCGGACCGAGGTTAATCCCTCGAACCTCGCCTTCACCGGACTGGGTTTGCAGGCCCACACCGACAACCCTTACCGCGATCCTGTGCCGACCGTGCAGGTGCTGCATTGCCTCGAAAGCTCGGCGGCGGGGGGCGAGAACATGGTGGTCGACGGCTTCGCCGCCGCGCTGCGTTTGCGGGCAGAAGATCCTGAGGGCTTCGAGCTGCTGGCCAATCATTGTGCGCGCTTCGAATATTCGGGCGAAGACGGCGTTTGCCTGACCTCTCGTCGTCCGATGATCGAACTGGCGCCAGACGGCGCGCTGATCGGGCTTCGCTTTAACAACCGGTCCTGCGCTGCGATCACTGACGTGCCGTTCGAGCTGATGGCGGACTACTATGCCGCCTATCGCCGCTTGGGCGAGATCATCGATGACACGGCCATGGAGGTGACGTTCCGGCTGAACCCGGGTGAGGCCTTCGTTGTCGACAACACTCGTGTCCTGCATGCGCGCAAGGGTTATTCGGGCGAGGGCACGCGCTGGTTGCAGGGCTGCTACGCCGATATGGACGGTTTGCGGTCGACCCATGACGGAATGGCGCGTACGACAGCCTTGGAGGCCGCGGAATGAAACCCGATATTGAAACGTTGAACCGTGATACGATCGTCGACTTCATCGGGTCGATCTTTGATCGACGCGGCGGCGAGGAATACCTCGGCGAGCCTGTGACGATGGGCGAGCACATGCTGCAAGGCGCAACCATCGCCGAGCAAAACGGCCAGTCCGAAGAAATTATCGTCGCGGCCCTGCTGCATGACATCGGCCATTTCACCAGCGAGTTCGGCACCTTCACGATGGACGACACCGAGGACCGCCATCATGAGGAAGCGGGCGCCGAGGTGCTGGAGCGGTTCTTCCCGAAAGTGATCACTGACTGCTGCCGATATCACGTTGCCGCCAAACGCTATCTTTGTGCGACACGACCGGAGTATTTCAAGCGATTGTCCGAGGCCTCGATCCATTCCCTGAATCTTCAGGGCGGCGCCATGAGCCCGGACGAAGTGGCCGCGTTCGAGGAGAACCCTAACCTGGAGACAATTATCGCTGTCCGTTACCTTGATGAGGCAGGCAAACGCCCGGATATGGAAACGCCGGACTACTGGCATTTTACCCCGATGGTGCAACGGCAGGTCGACATACATTGCGGACGCGGTGCATGAACCGCGTGTTACTCGTCATCATGGACGGGGCTGGCTACGACGTGGCCCTTTCGGAATGCGGCTGGCTGGAGGGGGCTGTCGCGCTTGGGCAGGCACGCCGGTGGAAGATGCACACAGCTCTGCCCAGCCTTTCGGGGCCAATGTACGAAACCATTCACACCGGCCTCTGGCCGCATCAGCATGGGATCGTTTCCAATGAAGGAATGCGCGCATCCTCCTCTCATCAGCTCTATGTCGGACAACCGTGGGATCCGTTGCGCTCCGTCGGGCATTCGGATGAGACTGCCGATATCCAAGCCGCTCGGTTCTAGTCGATGGAGGGCTACGGCGCGATGAACGCCTGTGCCCCCGCCGAAATTGATCTTTGTGCACAGACCACGCTGATGATGGAACAAAATGCGCCCGATTACATGCTGTTGCACACTTGCTCGGCCGACACGCTTGGGCATACTTTTGGAGGCGACAGCAAAGAATATCGCCGCCAGATCTGGCACATCGACAATGCGCTGTCGCGATCAATCCCGGTGTGGCGCGACTTTGGCTATGATGTCATCGTCACTGCGGACCACGGTATGACGTCAGACCACTGGCACGGCCGCACGGCACGGGCAGCAACCGAAGTTCCGTTCTATCTGTTTTCTGACGCAGAAGCCCCAGAAGAGGGGGATGAGTTGTCCCAACTGGGCATCGCCGCATGGCGGCAGTGAACCCGAAGCAGCCGGATCTTGCTACGAAAGCCCTAAGTTACTTCAAGGACGAATATTTTGGCACCAAGTTCCGGCTCTGCCAAAAGATATGGCCTGAAGTCGGATGACCGCTCAACTTCTCGGACAGTTGGTCCGGAAACGAGGCCTTCGATCTTCTTGCTTAATCCCTGCTCTTCGTAGGTGTCCGGCCGCACATTAAAAATCACAAAACCTCCAGGACGCGTCACGCGAATGAACTCATCCAGACACTCTGCCGGTGCATGCCCGGGCCCAAGCGACCCGAAGCATGTAACGGCATCAAAGCTGTTATCCTCTTCAGGTATTGGTCGGCCGAGATCATGCTCATACAGGCGATTGTAAACCTGCAGATTTCCGGCATGTTTGATCATAGCCGCGGATATGTCGATACCAACGATATTTGTGTAGCCAAGTATGGCCAACGCTTCACCGACCAGACCGGTACCGCATCCTGCATCCAGGATCGCCTTGCCGCCTTTTGGCACGTATCGGGCAGTGAAAGCCGCCCCAATCGAGGGGAGCCTGAAGCCATTGGCGATGTTCTCTTCGTCATATCCGGATGCCCAAGATTCGTAGCTCTCGCGAATGGCCTGCGCCCCCTCGGCATTATAGACTTGGTCCAGTTGGTCAGTCTTTTTGATCATCGGGCGGCTCCATTTTTATCGGACTATAGCTTACTTTGGCCCTCAGAACTATGATCAAGCAACGATCCTGTTGTCCGGAGTGTGTAAATTCGCGGCTTCAGATTTGCTGCAGACTGCGTGAATGACCGCAATCGCCTCTGCGGTGCGGCAGCGATGTCGCAGCGGCGCAGCGGGTTCTGGTGCTGCGAGCGCACGCAGCGCGAAGATCCAATTCACAGTGTGGGCTCTGACCCGCCATTCGCTGCGGTTTGCACCAAGGTCCGCTGCGTCGCTATTTGCGAAGTCTCACACCGGCACCACCACCATTCTCTGCAATGAACTCAACCCCAGAACAGAAATCAAGGCAGGGGCTGCTTTGAGCGTCACATCACCCATGCTAGGTTGGGGGAATGACAGCCCACCTAAAGCGCGGCGGTACCCGCCTCACGACGATCACTAACCACCAGATATGGATCGAATGTTCCTGTGGTCGCGACGCGCCCGTCCGGGTGTCTGATGTGTTGGCAGGATCAAACCCGCCAGAAACCGTTGCCGATGTCGTAACGCGCGTCCGGTGCAGTCAGTGCGGTGTGACCGGAGCCAAAGATTTTAGGATCGTTTACAATCCCGCTGGCGGTGCTGCGTTCAATGCCATGCGTGGGGCAGAACAGAAGCGCGAGGATTGAGCCGGGGCCAACGCATTCGCGGCAATCCTCTCGGAAGAATCGATTGTGTGAAGGGAAGTGGGCATGGCGAGGTACTGGGGTGACAAATCCGGTGACAGTCACAAAACGGGCCAGCACCCTCCCAAATGCTGACCCGATAAGACCTTGAAGTCTTTCGCTTTTTTGGCTCCGGCGGTAGGGGCCGCGAGCGTGTTTCGTCATGTTCCACAATGTTGCAAAATTCCTATATTTCTTAGG
>NZ_JAIMIA010000099.1 GCF_019966495.1 Tateyamaria pelophila
GGTAAAAGATACTTGATCCGCAGGCCTGATCAGGCGATCTTCGCGTCAGATGGCAGGCCACTTGGGGAATGTCGGTTCCGGATTGAAGATGCAATTTTATTGCCGTGCTACAAATGTCGGTGTGGCCCCAAAAGGTAAATTCTCAATGTTCCAAAAATCACCGTTTGTTAAACGGTTTCCTGAAAGCCGACATTCGGGCTTTTGAAGTGGGGGTCCGCTCTGTCCAGCATCTGTTGAGTTCAAACATGGTGCAGCGAAAGGTGGCTCTTGGAAAGACCAGCCGTTCATCATTGGCGCGGCGAATGACGGTGCCGAGCCCTTTTTTTTATCGATGCTGCAGCGGTCCCGAATAGCTGTTATGGTGAAGCGCGCAGAATTCAGCATGAGACCCGCTGCGACAGCCGTTGCGGTCAACAAATTCATGAATTGAAGATTACCACCAGGCTTGGAAACGGTAACGGACTTTCGACTGATGTGCTTTGTAAGAAATGCATGTCCTATCTACCCGGCCAGTTCCTTCTGATCCGCCAGAAAAGCCACCAAGCGTCTTTTTACAGCACGCATCTGCTGCGTCTCGACCGCATCAACATGATGCGCCACCCAAAGCGGCACGGTCAGATCGGGCATGGCATCTGGAAGTCTGACAAGACGGTCATCGCAATCCCCGACAAAGCAAGGCAGGGCGGCGATTCCGTGTCCCAACGCTGCCATTGCCTGCAACGTCAGGAAACTATCAGCCGCGATGCTTATCTGATCATCAGGCACATTTGCATCCATCCAAGTTGCGGCGACAGATCGCGTCAGCGGACCGGACAGGCCCAACCAATCGCTCTGCTCAGGATCAGCAGCGTAGGCTGCAAGACGCAATTCTGTCGCAACTTCGCCGATCATGTCATCAGGCAGCTGCACCGAAGGCCGTACGGCTATGCTGGCTTGTTCGCGGGACAAATCCAGATGGGTATTGCTGCTCAACAGCGTTATGGCCAGGTTCCGTTCCTCGGCCTTTATTGCTGCAACAAATCGGGGCAGGACCGCTCCGCATAGCGTATCAGTTGACGTTACACGAACAATGCCATGCAACGACAGGCGCCCGCCACTGGCGAGCCTGTGGACCTCTTGCATCGCGACTTCAGCCGCATGCGCTGCGCGAATAACATGGACGCGATCCGAGAGCAGTTGATATCCTTGCGATGTGCGCTCGAACAGGATGGTTTCGTACCGCTCCTCAAAGGCGGCTACGCGGCGTAAGACTGTAGCGTGATTTACGCTAAGGTGCTTGGCCGCCTGCAACACTGATCCAGTTTCAGCCACGGCTAAAACAAAGCGCAAGTCATCCCAATTTTCGCTGTGCATAAATTAACTATCAGATCCGCAAATATACTGACTGTTACAATATTATTGAACAACTAACCTCACGGCAATCGAAAACCAAAACCTATCTAAAAAGGAGCAATGGAATGCGCACATCAACACTCGCCATTATGTCAGCCGTTATCGGCTCTGTCGCCGTGCTTGCCGCAGCAGACGGACACATCAGTGACAAACAAATTGCCGCGGGCATTAAAGCGCGCCAGTCTCAAATGCAGCTTTATTCCTTCAATCTTGGTGTTCTTGGAGCCATGGCAAAGGAAGAAACACCTTATGAGGCGACGGCGGCAAACGCTGCTGCCAATAACCTGATGTCGCTGGTTTCGCTCAGCCAGGCAGGCTACTGGTTGCCGGGTTCTGACAGCGACAGTGTCGAAGGTACTCGCGCGCTTCCTGCGATCTGGGCGGCCGACAGCAAGGTTGGTGAGAAGGGCAAGGACTTTTTTGACGCCGTTACGGCAATGCAAGCTGCCGCGGGTACCGACCTTGGCGCATTGCAGGCCGCAATGGGCGCGGTAGGCAAAAGCTGCGGTGGGTGTCATGAGAGCTACCGCAAGCCGAGAGAGTAAGTTTGAAAGAGCCCGCTAAGCATTCCGAATTCTGAAGCGGTGGGTCTCAATATTGATGGTGGGCCTGATGTTCCGTTCTTTGATGTTTTTTGCCACGCTCATTTGCTGTGGCGCGGTTCACGCTCAGACCGCGCCGTCGGCGGAGGACATCGCATCGTATTCGGGATTGCACCTGGCTGCCCAGGAAGGGCGGGCAGACGAAATCAGACGCCTTATCGCCGAAGGCGCCGACCCAAATATCAGGGATCGCGCTGAACGCACACCCGCTCATGTCGCGGCCTTCGCTTCGCATGATGATGCACTTAGAGCGCTCGCCACGGGTGGTGCGGACATGAATGCGCTGGAAAACCGCGCCTACGACGTCCTCACGATTGCCGCGGTGGCGGATGATCCAGAACTAGTGTCTTTGGCGATGGAACTTGGGAACAAGTCGAACTTGATCACCAGCGTCTACGATGGCACCGCGCTGATTGCGGCCGCACATCTTGGCCATCACGAGGTGGTTGCCCGACTGGTCGAAGGCGGCGCACCCTTGGACCACATCAACAACCTTGGATGGACAGCATTGATCGAGGCGGTGGTTCTTGGCGATGGCGGGCCAGATCATTTCAAAACGGTTCAAATACTTGTTGAGTCCGGCGCAGACCAGACCATCGCTGATCGCGAAGGAGTGACCCCGCTGCAGCATGCCACAGCGCGCGGCTATTCGGATATCGTGACGCTGTTGAGGTGATTGGGGGCGAGAAGTAAACACCTGATTTTGTCGCTTTAAATCTTGATTTCAAACACTCTTGGGTAGCGCTAAAATGACTGGTTGCCTGAGACGGAATGGATCCTGTGCGATAGATCAAAGCGGTAGATACAGGGAAAATGCATTTTCTCTTCCACCTGAAACCCTCAAAGTCAAAGTACAAGATTGGTTCCTGAAATCAGAAAGCTGACCTTCAAAAGTTATGCTCAAAAGGCAGGAAAGTCCCGCATTGTGTGAATCCGTGCGGTGTGCAGCGAAGGTCGGCTATACCACTATCAATTCTTGGGCCGCTTGTACTCCTCTGTCAGCAGGATGTGCGCCCGACCCAGTGGTGAGGTGTGCGTCGGCAGGTCTTGCTGAACATGCAGGTCCTCTACAGGCGAAGTTTTACATCTGTTGCGCCCGTAACCCCGTTTGATATCGCGCTATAGCGCGATTGCCGCATCACCTACAGCGCCACAACTGGTTTGGTCCGTGGATTCAAACCGCCATCAGCAATCTAAGTCTAGCCTAAAACGAACAGAAATGCGTATCACCATCCTCGCTCGGGGCATCTTCAAAATCCTCAGCCTCGGGAATACGGCCAAAAGCAATCTTGCCGCCCACAAAGCCGCCCGGCACTTTTTCATGCTTTCCAAGGGATAGCGCTTTGCTTCCAAAGCGGCTGCGCAGTTCATCCATCATATTGCTTACATTTTCCCAGCGCGCCTGATCCTGCGCATCACTCGATAGTGCTGCGAACAGATCACCGGTGATGTCGCCCTTGGCCTCTAGTCCATGCAGCATGACCGACACCGACCCTGGTGCAAACCGCATCTGTGCCCGCGCAACACCGAGTCCTTTTGATAGTGCGCGCCCAAAGTTGTGGTCATCACGCGACGGTTGGAACTGCCCCTCCCATATCCAACTCTGAGCCTGTGTATTCTTTTCACGGGTCGATCTGATACGCTGACTGCGCATCGCCAGTGTCAGCTTGGATGCCCGCAAATCGGTGCGACGCAACCGTCGCGCAGCGCTTGCCAATAGTTGCCTGGCACAATCCTCGACCTTGTCAGGGCTGCGCCATTCACGCGGCAGGACTCTGCTGTGCCCGAACATCCGCTTTTGGGTCTGGTCACGCGGGGCGTGGGTGCCATGGAGTTCTTGCAAGAAGCGCTCTCCCTCAACACTGCCCCAAATGGCGCGGGCCTGCTTTGGAGCCAACGCCCACAATCCTTCAAAATCACGCACGCCAGCAGCATTCAACCGCACCAACATTCCCGCCCCGATCCCCGGGAGTTTGCCCAGCTTCAAATCAGCCAGATACGCAGGCAGCGTGGATGTGTCCAACAACACTGCCCCGTTGGGTTTGTGTCGCTCAGCCGCCAGCTTAGCCAAAAGCTCTGTCGCGGCCATACCAATGGAACAGGTTAAAACGGGACTGAAGTTTTGTGACAGTGCGTCTTTGATCCGCTGTGCAAGCACCAAACCTTGACGTCCCTCGCTGGGCAAAAGCTCACACACAACTTCATCGATAGAACGAACATGCTGAATTGGAACCACGGTCTCGATAACCCGAAGAATGCGTTTGTGCAGTCGGACGTAGACATCAGGGCGCGCGACTACAAAAACCATATCAGGAATTATAGCGCGTGCTTCGCGGCCCGGCATGTTCGTCTTTAAACCGCGTATTTTGGCTTCGCGGCTGACAGCAATGCAACCTGTATGAGCCGAATCGAGCGCTACTACGCCTACCGGTTTGCCGCGCAGAAACGGGTTGAAATGTTGTTCCGCAGAGGCAAAAAAGCTGTCAAAGTCCAGATAAAGGCGTTCAGGTAAACAGGTGTTTTGAACCATGACCAACTCCCTTTTCAACGCCGCGATGAGACCCCTCGGCCTCTACATAATGTAACAAGAGCCCATGACGGAGGCGTTGATTTTTAGAGCCTTAGCAGTTTTGCGTTACGACGATCGTGAATGATAATGGCCCTGTAGCGGACACTCGCGGCGGGTTGTGCCAAAATACCCTCTGCGGGACAAGGACGAAACCGCCCTCGCGGTATTGGCGCTTGTGGCCGGTGCTGCGCGTTGATGTGAGCGGCGGCTTTCACAAACCTGCCAGACTGTGTGAAAACTATCGGGAACGCCGCAAAACGCCAAGAACGACCAAATTTGTGGCCTCACTCGTTGAGTTGAAGGACAAACAGACTGACATCTAAAAACGAGAGGCACGGAAAGGAGCCAAACTCCAAGTTTTCACAAACGCAGGTCTTTGAAATGGATGCAAAATTGGTTCTCAGGTAGCGACATCATGTATCTTGGCCTCGGTCTCAATGTAATTTCCGCAAAGAGGTAGCAGAGTCTGTGCTAGTTATTCTTTAGAGCAGGATTTAGGACTGAGCCGGAGCAGAGCCCTCACCTCACCTAATCTGCTTTATAGCTCCTCGCTTTCCAGATCGAGCGGTGGCATGTAAACCTCGACAATGCCCCGCTCGTCTCCGATCCGACCGGCCTGAATCACAATGTCGATGGTTGATCGAAGATACCGCATAACTTCCGCGTATCGAAGCTGCGTGCCTGTCCCCATAACCATGAGCGCCAATCGGTCCATTGACTTGCGGGCTGTCTGGGAGTGAAGCGTCGTGAAAGACCCGCCGTGGCCGGTATTGATCGCTTCAATGAACGTCGCTGCTTCCGACCCCCGCAGCTCACCCACAATGATCCGATCCGGGCGCAGACGCAGTGTCGCTTGCAACAGTTTTTCCGCCGAGCGCGGACTGTCCTCGGAGCGATCCGCAATCAAACTGACGACATTCGGCTGACGCGGGCGCAGCTCCGATGAATCCTCAATCGTTATCAGGCGTTCATGATCCTCGATGAGCCATAGCATCCGCCGACCAAGTTCCGTTTTCCCGGTCGATGTTCCACCTGAAATCAGGACATTCAGTTCCAACCGCAGCACTTCGTTCAGGAAGTCGTCAACACTGCCGGCACCCGCGATACTCTGCAATCCGCGCAGCTTTTGGATACGTTCCTGATCTTGAGAAAGCATCACATCGCTGCGCAGAAATCCGAACGTCTTTGGCTCGCCGGTGTGACCGGGTCGGAACACGCGAAAAGACAGGACCGTGCCGCTGGCCGATGCGGGCGCAATCACGGCCTGGACTCGCAGCATCAAGCCGTCGTGCTCAATCGCCGTGGACAGCAAGGGGGCGGTCGCGGTCAACTTCGTATTGCTGTCGTTTGCGGCCATGCCCGCTATGTCCGCTGCCGCCGCAGGGTCTATGTCGTGTTTTTCGACGCGAACCATTCGGGCCAAACCCTGTCGCTCGACAAAGCAATGCCCGTCACCATTCACTACAATTTCGATCACGGTTTGATCCTCGAAAAGAGGGTCAAACGCAGCGAGATAGGTCGAAAGATACCCCGCCATCAGAACAGTTCCAGATCGTTCGTGACCATCACCATGATTATATCGCCATGCTCGACGGTGATAATTGGCGCCAGCCTTAGATATTCTTCCACCACTGCGCTTGCGTTGTCACCGGCATCCGCCCCGACATTTTCTATGACAACTTGGGTTTCATCATCTTCAGTGCGGGACGCAGCAATCGCAGGTAGAGCGCCGAAGATCGAGATAAGAGCCGCCGCGCCAAACCGTTGACCAAAGCGCGTGTTGACCTTACCCGTCAGACCAGAACGGCCAAGGCGATCCGATCCATAAGCATCCAGATCGACCACCTGTCCATCGGGGGTCACCAGCCGATCCCAAGCGACCAGAACGCGGCGTTGCCCAAGGGCTACGCCGTTGGAATAGCGCCCGAACATTTGCGAGCCACGCGGGATCAAGACCTGGTGCATGTCAAAGGACCAGATGTCGTGCGAAACCGTGCTGTTGATCGTACCAGACAGTTCCGAGTTGATGCCTGTCGTCAGGGTGGCTTCGATCACTGTGCCTTGTATGACCGTGTTGGAGGGCGCGCCGATCACTCGTGATTGTGTCGCCACGATACGTCCTGCACCGCTGCGAACAAACGCCTCGTCGCCCTTATATTCGCGTTCATCGTCATCCCCCGATCCACCGGACAGACCGTTGATAGGACTGTTGATCTGCGCTTCCAAAATGGCCTGTGCTTCGGCGCGACGACGTTCGAGTTCCTGCCTGCGCTGTTCCTGTTCTTCGGCCAACCGTTGTTCTTCGAGCGATGCGTCGTCGGCCTGTTGCAGCCGCATTTCCATCCCTTCAAGTTCTGATTGCTTGCGTCGAAGGTCCCGACGCAGCTTGTCCCGCTCGTCGGCGAGCGACGACATTTCAGCTTCTCGGCTTTCCATGTCGCTCGTTAGACCATCGAGTTGCGCCTGTAGCTGTTCAAGGCGCTCTGTATCGACTATCGGTGCGGACGGCGTTTGGCTTCGAGCGTCTTCCAAGATCCGTTCAAGTTCGGCCACACGCGACCGAAGGGCTTGTTCAGCGTCGCTTGGGCCTCGCTCAGTCGGCGTAAAATCCGGCGCAATGACCGGCCTTAATCCGTCGTTCGCATCACGGGGAAACTCGCGGGAATCCGACGTATTCAGCATCGGGCCCGAAGGCCCTCGATCCTGTTTTATCCACTATGCCACACCTGCTCCACCAGCGGCTAACCCCGTGACCAGGGCGACCGCAACCAAGGCGCCTGCATTGGGGGCGTTGCTTCTGCCTTTCAGGCGCGCGGTGCGGTCTTTCATTTTGTCAGCCATTTTACACGTCTCCACTCTGGATGCAGATAAACTGGTCACCATACCGGATCACCCACCGATCCGACCGCCGTCCCACCGTCGATCTGGTGCCATCGGTCCTGCCGTTGACGATGTATTCCCGGCCTCTGGCATCCGCGCGGTATATGCTGGGCGTCGGCGCATCGGTCCCGAACTGGAAATAGGTCCGTTGCCCATCGTCCCACACCCGAATTGGCGCAATCTCGGCTCCCTTGGACTGCGCCGTGATGGAATAGGTTTTCGGCAGACCAGCAGGCACACTGGTTTTCGACGTACCGCCGCCGCTACCTGACGGGGCCGAAAAGTTGACGGCATAATGAGGGCGACGATTGGCGCTTTCATGCAACTCAACGAGATAGAAACGCCGGTTGGTGACAATCACGCCGTTGGTCACGGCCCCTGCGATAACGGGTTTGACCAAAATCGCATTGCCGCCATCCGTTCCTGCGAACACGAAACTTTCCGTATCGCCAGCTTTGAAATCCAGGAACCGCTCGCCAGCCGCAAGGGTAATCAGAGTCACCCGCTTGAGGCGCGTGTTGATCTTATACACCTGACCTTTCTGATAAACTGCCGTGGCGCTGCGCGCGTCCACGCGCATCGCTCTTGGTATTGCTTCGGACAGGGCAGGCGAGGCCAGACTTGCCAGAAGCGCGGCACATATAAACGTCTTCATTCGGTCTTTCCTTCCGATGCAACACGGTAGCCCACAACCTGAAACCCAAATGGGTTCTGCCAAAGCAGCAGGTTGTTATCGACCGTTGAGGGGTTGAAAGCATAGGTGACAGTGGCAACGAAATCGCCAACCTGTGTGGGGGAGTTCGGACGCCGAAACGTCTTGGTAAAGCGCACTTGCGCGGTATCGTCGTCAATCATCACAACATTGCTGATTGAGACTTCCACCTTGCCATCGCTGCCATACAGCTCCGGCGGGTAGTTTCTGTTGCCAGGTGTCCACTTTTCTTCCAAGGGACGGCGCACATTCAGATCCGAGCGCTTGAAAACCGACAGGATGCGATACTCGTTGTCGTCCACATCGTAGGTTTCGCGATCACGCACATACCCGTAGATAAGGCTTTCCACGACCGCCCGTTGTTGATCGACGGAAGCGCGCTGGACGGTCACGGCGCGTTCGGCGATGCCGGTATCCCTATCCACTATAGCGAGGTAGGCTTGCGTCTCATTTTTCGCCAATCCATACGCACCGACACCAACACCCGCCAAACCAGCCACAAGCCCGATCACTGCTACCGCCCAAGCCCGCTTTTCGCGCTGCCGCAGTCCCAGGATCGTCTCCGCGATGAAATAGCTGCCGCCCGCCTCACTCGCCGCTGCAACGGCCATTTCGACTTTGGCCCGATCGTCCGCCTCAACCTTCGCAAGCGTCGGTTTCAGAATCCTTCTCTGTTCAGCAGTCAGACTTGCCATGCTGTTCTCCAATCTCTGTAGTGTAATTTACGGCTACGTCTTAGACTTCGCCCGATGGCGCTCGTTTGACTCTCGCGCAAACTGCACGTCCCGCCTTCTCTGGACGAACCGCCCCGCTGCGTTATCCGAAAGACGCGCTCCGGCGTTCGCCAGCTTCATATCTATCGCCGAACCGAACCGGCGTGTCTGGGCCGCACGTTGGGCGGTTTCGCCGCCAGTCGTCGCGCCGCTCAAAACTTGCGCGCCCGCGCCTTTGGACATCTCTCCGGCTTTCAGAATAGGTCGGCCCACGATGCCAAGAGCTTGTGGCGCAATGCCGCCGAGGTTGAGTTGACCCGTGATATTCGATGCGATCTGGGGAACGGTCCAAAGTGCGTAAATGCCAACGATAATAGTCACCACGACACCTGTAATCCCGATCAGCGTGGTATCAGAGCTTGTGTCGAAAACCTCCGTTGCAACCGATGCAATGAAGCCCATGACGCCAGCAGCGGCGACCGGATACATGAAGTATCCGAGCAACGAAGAAACCCACGCTTCAAAGAGAAACTGCGTTCGATTAAGGCTTGTGGCGGCGATGGCGAAAGGAGCCAGACCAATCAGAATGCCGATCATGATTTTCGCAAACCCGGCGACCAAGATATAGGCCGCTTGAAGCGCCGCCAGCAGAAGATACATGATCGCCCCGAGGAAACCACGCGCGATGGCACTTTCAGCTCTGATGACTGATGCCGCCGTCTCCTGCGCTTGGTCCGCAAAACCCTCGGCCAGATCGACAGAGGACGCTGCACCGGTCACATTAGCGACCGAAAAAAGGGCCGCTACTAAAGCATCACCGGCCCCTGTCAGGCCGTCATAGATAATCTGGAAGTTCGCCCATGACAGGCCGAAAGTAAAAATGAGAACGATCCTTAGGATCAGTTGCGCCAGATCGCCCGCCCGAACCGTGAATACACCCAACCCGACGGCCAACCCAAACATGGCAAAAGCAATCGTTGTCAGAACGGTAATCATGCCACCAAAATTAGAGGCTACGGCAACGAACGTGCCTTCGGCTGCACCGTTTACCGCAGTGTCAATAAAACCCATGATCTCTGAAACGAAAGCCACCAATCTTATCCCTGATCAAGCAACATCCAAACATCGCACATTTGGTCATAATCACGTTTGATCGCATTTCGCACTCTGTGAGGGACAGTGGTATAGAGGCGGAAGTTCTCGATGCCTTCAACTAAAGCATCGAAACTGACATTGGCTTTTTCCCAATCCGCGGACAGCGCGTCGCAGGTGCAATCTTGCGCCTCAATAGCGTTGCCATAAGCCGTCCATTCATAAATGAACGCTTTGGCCTGACCGCCTTTGCGAAGCCTGGGATCATCTTTGGAAGAGAAGTCATGTGCTGGTCGGTATTCTGGATCATGGCCCCCGCAATCCGACACTTGACGCGGGCGGCTGACCTGATCTGCCTCCACTTTTTCCGCGGGAACCGGCCAGCTAAAGAAACCCATTTCAACAGCACGGCGCTGGATTATGTTGGCATCATCATTCTGCTTGTTCTCTTCTTTGGGTCTCAGGTGACGCTCGCCATTACGGATTTCAGAATGACGATCATGTGCCGTAGCCGGGGAGGTCAAAACAGAAAGGGTCGCGCAAGTCAGTAATAGGTTCTTCATGGTATGGTCCTTTTCTAGTCGTCAGAGTCCGTGGACATAAGATCAAGATACTTTTGCTCTTCGGCGAGCGTGGCCGCGGTCATGACACCGGCCTGACCAAGTCCGATGGTCTGGGCCGCTTCAAGTTGCCAGATATTTGCCAGTGCCATGCCCATTTCAGCCGTCATGCGCGTGTTTAGGTCGATCGCCGCTTTCATGCCGTCTGTGTCCGGTATCGCGCTGGTCAAATCGGTCAGACGCTGGAGGCTTTCGCTGGCGGCGACTTGTGAGGCTTCCGCCGCAACGCCCATCATCGCCCCCGTGTTTCCTTGCGTCCCAATCCGCGCCGCTGCCGGGTCGGTGCTGTTTGCAAGCCCGGTCATTTGCTCTGTCGTCGTACCTGCACTCGTGAAGATGCTGTCGACGATTGCGCTGGTCGATTTGTCACCGATCTTTCCGTCTGTACCGATAGAGTCCCATTGACCCCGCAGCGCATCTTCCACCGACGCTCGAAGGTCTGGAAGCTCCGGCATCAACTTGCTAACCCAATCGCCGGTCATGAGCATCTTCGCTTCATCGAACCCGTCGCGAAGCGCGGAAATCTGGTTTTCCATCAGCTTAATCTGTTCGAGCAGCTTGAGCGTTTGCTCGTCCAGCTTGAGGTTCTGAGTGATCGCCTCTTCAAGCTGCAACTGTGCCTCCGTCAGCATTTGCTGGAGCTGAATGATGGACGACATGTCGATCGTGGGAACGCCTTGGGCGGCGGCAGAGCTACTGGCCACGGCCAGGATCATAGCAGTCCTGGCAAGTTTCATTTTCATCGTATCAGTCCTTCAAAAAATACACGGTCACGGGCATAGGCGGCATAGATTGAGCCATATTGCGCCCATTCGGCTTTGCGCTTCGCAGCCAGCAGACGCGTCAGAACGACCGCCATGCGCGCCACTTCTGCTTTCGCGTAGCTGTTGAGGTTCATGGCTTCTTTGGACGAAGCCGCCGCGGGTATTTTCTTCAATATCTCCTGCAACCGAGACAGCGATTGGATGAGAGTTTCTTGGCTATGACCAGCGTAGGACATGGCCGCGTCGGATATGTTCGACATTTCCGCAATGGCAATATCTTCCAGGGCCAGCGTGCCTACCTGATCTGCGCCGCTCATCTGCGTGGCGTAAATATTGTAGTAGCCCGTGATCCGAACGACATAATCCTGCGTTTCACGGTAGGGCGGGATGCCGCTATATTTCATTACAGCGCCCGGTCCGGCGTTATATGCCGCCAAAGCGAGTGGCATATTCTTGAACCGATTGACCTGTTGAAGCAGGTATCGAGCGCCACCATCAAGCTGCAAACGTGGATCTTCGTAATAGGCTGGATAAATCCCTAGGTCTTTTGCGGTGCCGGGAATGATTTGCGTCAAGCCGAATGCCGCCTTTGGCGACCGAGCGCCGATCTGGAACGCGCTCTCCTGTTTCACCAATGCTTGAAACCAGCTCCGAAACTCCACTGGATTGACGCCGATCGCGGCCAGCGCAGGGTCGCTGCCATGCTTGACCGCTGTTTCGGCAATCATCAGTTCTATCGTCTCGCGGGTATCGCCAAAAAGACGGGCGGCATACGGGTTGTTGTCGTCAATCGAATAGACGGCACCCGCGACCATGCCATCCAAGCCTTCAAGGTCGGTTGTCATGCCGGTAGAGCCGCGCAGCATGTTGATCGTATCTTGCAGCGCCAAAACCTGATCTGACCGCGATCTGACTTGCTGCGTCAGTTCTTCGTTGGTCTGAATGACCTCAGCATGTTGCGCCTGCGCGCCTGAAATCAGCAATTTTAGCCGCGCTATAGCGGGCACGTCCACTTCCGGGACGCCTTGCGCAGCAACCATTGAGGCCGACAGAACAAGGACCGCAGGGGATAAGATCTTGCGCATTCTACCCACTGATCTCTATCCAGTTCGAGCAGTCCACTGGACCCGGCGCGGTTTCCACGAACGACATTGACCCGCCGGACCAGCAGTTGGTTTTCCGGCCTTCATAATCCGCACAAGCGGCCAAGCCTGCCAAAGCCATCACAAGCAAAATTGCCTTAGTCATGCGACGTCCTTTCAAGTGTTTTGCTCTGCGCCGTCGCGCCAACCTGGCCGCGCCAGAAATCTGGCCGGTTTCGATAGTCGTCACCAAACTTTGCGTGGCCGGAAGGACCGCCGCCCAGAACAGTCAGCAGGGGGCCGAGGCGGCTTAGATCAACATCGAGTATGGTTGATCCATTTTCCGTGCGGTGCAGGGCTTTGCGGCCTTGGGATGCCTTGCCCAGAATGAATGCCAGCTCGCCATCGGTCATTGCCATGTGGCTATAGTTGGACGGCTCTGCGCGATGGTTTGGAAAGATCAACTGGTTCGGCAACCCTTCGAGGATCGACTTCGCCGCGGACTGTTCAATTTGTGAGGGAAACTGCGTCAGCATCACGACGACGACATTCATTTTCCGCGCCGTGACGAGCCATTTTTTCATTTCCTCGGCAAAGTATCGATCATCGAGAACCTGCCATGCCTCATCCACGATCAGCACCATCGGGCGCTTTTCTTCCATGACCATTTCCAGCGCCCGGAACAGATAGGCAAGAATGGCCATCCGTTCGGTTCCAGCCCCCAGAACTTCAGTCAGATCGAGCGCGGTCACGTCATTCGCAGCGAAATTGACCAGCACATCGTCGCTATCACCAAAGACCCAGGAATAGCGGCCATCTGGGCCCCATTCGCGAACCCGCAGAGCCAGGTCCTTTTCATCGTCGGCATCGCCGACCAGGGAGATAAACTGGGAAAACGTTTTGAGACTGGCAGGGGCGGCAGCATTCTGCCGGATAGCCCCTTTCAGGACTTGACTTTGCAGGGGTGTCAGCGGCTTGCCGGTCGTTTCGAGTAAGGCCGACAACCAACTCAATAGCCAGGCTTCGCCACGCGCTCCGGTTTCCGTTAACAAGGGGTTCAGCCCGGTCGGCTCGCCCACTTTGACAGCCGCATAGGTGCCATCCATCGCACGGATCGGCATTTCCATCGCGCGGTCCTTATCGAGCGCGATCAGCCTGCCGCCGTGCCGCAGGGCTTGCGCAGCGAGGAAAAGGGTAGTTGTCGTCTTGCCCCCGTTTGACGGCCCCAAAACGAGCGTGTGACCATTCGTCGGTTCAGCCTCCGGCGCACCGCGCGGGTGCAGGTTGAAGCGATACGGCGTTCCGCGCTCCGTTTCCAACACTGTGATAGGTTCGCGCCACGGAACTTCGCCCACTCCCGCGCCAATGTCCGAGCCGTGCAGGCTTGCCAGATCGGCAAAGGTTTCCGAAGTGACATAGGTTGAGCGCGAGGTCATGTGACCATTGCCTGGGTGACATGACAGCAGTTCCGTAGCCGTGGCAGCCCGGTCGCGCAACATGCGAAAACCGGCGCGCTGGCACATGCTCATCACGTCTGAGATACGACCATCCAGCTCTTTTCTGGTCTCCGCCCGGACCAGAACCGTCAGACAATACTCTCCAACACCGAGTTCCCCCGACTCGATGCGGTCAACCGTTTCCACCAACTGGTTTTCCACACGTTGGGCCAGGTCGCCACTGGCCTGCATTTGCAAGATGCGCTTGCGGGCCTGTTCAACAATGTCATCGCGGTGGATGGGGGCGTAGCTTTGGACCAGGACCACATCATCGAGCGCGCCGAGCGCGTCAATGGCACCGGGCATCGTGGAGGTTGGATTTTCCTTGACGCTGATAACCACGCCCAGAGCTTCGCCATCGTTAATGTCGATCACGCCATCTGCGCCAAATTCCAGCGATACATCGCTTACATCTTGTGCCACCAACGTCATAAGACCGCGATGGAGCGCTTGATAGGGTTGCATGTTTATGACAGCCATGGCCGATCCGAACGCACCGTCCGAGATTGTCAGAGGCGTCAGTGTCACGTTCAGGGCGTCGGAAAAAACCGAAGTCATTTCATGAAGAGAGGCGGCGATTTCTGCGAGATTTTTCCGGCCGACTTTCTTGAGTGCCTTGCCGAGAAGCGGAACGCGCACCGCATTGTTATTAGCCCGCACGACAGTCAGCACGATCACGGCTTCCTTTGGTCCGCTGGCGTTCAGGCCATCGAACCAAGTATCATCAACCGCATTTGCAAACGCCTGTTCCGGCTTGCTAAAGCCGCTGATCTGCACATCGCGCCGAAAGCGATGGATGAAGAAGCTGAAGCCTTCATCAAGGCCATTCAGAATTTGCGATACTCGCGCGCGCAAATCGAGAACGTCTGCCGAGTCCGAAGTGTCGGCGTCGATCCCGCCGACCTCGAACGCGGCACAGACTGATCCGTCACGCAGGATCATGGTGGTATCGTCGTATTCCACGCCGTAAGGCATTTTGCGATACAATTCATACATCAGTGACACTGCCTTTGGAGGAGCGTTGAAAACGAACCGGCGTGCGCCCAAAGGTTTGCGGCAAATGCCGCAGCCTCATGGAAATAATGCGGTGGCCGTTCGGATTGACGGCGGTGATAGACCGAGCGCCAAAATACCAGATGCAGAAGGTTAACAGCCAAAGCAGCGACTTTGTAATCATGAAAGGCAGTACGGCCAGAGCAACGACCGCCATGAAGTAGGGGAGCGGCAAGCCAGCCATCTTAGCTTGCCGGGTCAGTCCTCTTATGACGACAGTTTCCTCCATTATTCGAGGATCGAGCGAAGGTTATCGACAAAAGCAGGACCACCGAAAACCAGCACCGCGCCCAGAATGACGCCGCCGACCCAAACCCAACTGATCCGGTTCATGGCAGCGAGAAAACCAGTCACCGCAAATGCCAGAACGAATATGATGGTCGCTAGCGGCCCACGCATAAAGCCGACGATCTGGTTTCCCGTGTCCTCGGCTTTGCCGAAATCAATGTCTTGCGCAATAACCTCTTGCCCATGCGCGATCAGCAGAAGGGCGGTGGCGGCGATCGCTCCTGTCCGGTAGATTTTGGTATTCACCTCGTTTACTCCTTTGAAGAAATGAGCCGCCAGCGGCGCTCATAGTTGACCATGATCTTGGCGACATGCCTTTCGGTTTCCCGAAATGGAGGAACACCACCGTAGCTACGCACGGCACGGGGACCGGCGTTATACGCCGCCACGGCAAGCGAGAGCGTTTTGAATTCATTGATCTGCGCGATCAGATACCGCGCGCAACCGTCGAGATTGTCCATCCGGTTGTGCGGATCAACGCCGAGCAACTTGGCCGTTCCCGGCATGAGTTGTGCGAGGCCAATGGCTCCGGCACTGCTCAAGGCACGGTCGTTATAGTTGCTTTCCGTCAGTATCATTTCCTCGAAGAAAATGACGAACTCACGAGGGTCGATGCCCGCCCTTCGCACGTCAGGGTGCGCGGCATAGCGGGACGCAACCATGCGCGTCAGCGCCCGATTGTCGGCATTGCCTTTCGTGGAAGGAGGTAGAGCCGCGGGGAGAATTTGACCCTCTGGTGAGGCTTTCGCAGCTCCTACGCTGGCTTGCTCTGCAGCTTTTTTGGGGTTCAGGCTGGTCCAGCCATCGCCGATCTCCCCCCAATCTGTTTGCGCTGCCGCGGAGCTTATCGAAAGAAAAGCGGCAAGGGCGGCGCCGACGACGACACGGTTATTCCGTGTCGTGAAAATCGACCTCGCGGCCGTCGCCTTGGTCCTTTTCGTCCCATTCGTCAGTGACGTTGATCGGTAAGCGCCGTGCTACCGCCCTCGTAGACGTTTGAAGTTTGTTATCTGAGAAGAGCCCATCCGAACAAGGAGGGTTC
>NZ_JAIMIA010000009.1 GCF_019966495.1 Tateyamaria pelophila
GCCGCCGAACAAGCAAAGGGGCCTGGGCGCCCAGCTCAAAGAGCGACACCGGCTAACATCCAAGCTGATTGACGCGCCGCGACAATCAAAAACACAAAACCCTTGATCGCGATAGAAAACGACGGCATCGTCTCAAGTGTCGCGACCAAGGATTCTCATCCTGATTGATGCGCTCCTCGCATCCAGATTGTCGCGCTACACCAGCCGCAATCCCAGATCGGCATCTTCCGTGACGTTATGCGCGTCCCAGCCGCCCAATTCCTCAAGGATGTCCCGCCGGAAAAACAACGTGGTTCCACCGAGTGGCAAGACGAGATTCAAACGCTCCACCCCCGGCAAGACCAATCGCCACCAGGTTGCATATTCAATGGAAAAACAACGCGACAGCCAGTTCTGGGTGCAATTGTAGTAGTCCAGAATGCCCTGGACACAGGCCACATCAGGGGCGGCCTGCCCGAACCGCGCCACAACTTTTTCGATCTGATCGGTTTCAGGCGCGTCTTCTGCATCCCAAACCCCGATGATCGAACCATGACAGAAATCGAGCGCATAGTTCAACGCGCGGGGTTTGGTGGTGATGGTGCCATCATCCGGCACTTCGATGACCCGCATCCATTGCGGCAATGTCGTCTCCTTGAGCGTTGCGTGCGTGATGCTGTCCTTGGCTTCGAGCACCAGCACCACTTCGAGCAGCGCCTTGGGGTAGGTCAGCCGCGATAGCCGTTTGATCAGCGCTTGGGCAATCCGCTCTTCGTGAAACAAGGGGACAAGGACAGAGACGCGGGGCAATCGTTGCATGCGCAGATCGTGCAGTGGTTCGGTGTTGGTCGGGATCCGGTGAGTGATCTGGGTCAGCAACGCTGCCGCCTTGAGGCTGGTCGTCATCAACAATGTGATCAGCCCGCACAGGATCAGGAACGTGGCCACCCATGTCGGCACCAAAGCGATACTGAGCGTTGCGATCCCGAGGATGCCGACCACGCCAAAGACGCCAAGTGTGGCGAGCGGAGACCACGACCGGCAGCTCAGGTGTTCGGGTACGCGCGACAGCGCACGATGTGCAAGTTCAGCGCCATACAAGCGTCCAATCTGAACATTGATCAAATCTGCATCGGCGATGACCGTCAAAATTTTTGGCGCGGTGGCAGGCAAAGCCGCGCGCAGGGCCTCCATACGATCAGGGCGTGTTGTCGCAACCAGAAGTGTGCCGCCCAGCCAGCGCCAAGGGACCGCCCCAAAGGCTTGGCACAAGGCCGCCGGTAAGGCGGCAGCCATCGCCGGGGCTGGCGGATCTCGCTCCAGGTCAATTCGGTCCGTATCGTGTTGAATAGCCAGTGCAGACAACACATCCGACCGGCTGACATGCCCTTCGGCCACGAGGATTTCGCCCAGAGGCGCATCAATATAACGTTGAAGTTCCAGCGCATTGAGCAGTGTCGATGTCGAGATCAGACCAGCTTCCACCAGCTGGCGACCGACCGGAACGGACGGTTTTCCCCGCCGCTTGACCGGGCGGGGATCTTGCAATCTGAGTAACGGGTCGCTCATCGGGTGTCCGCTGTTGGAACGCCCGACTTTGAGTTGAGTAAGTTAATGTTGCGTTAAGATCGGCAGATCAGGCAGCACGATCCTGCATCGCCTGCGCAAACCGCTCAAACAGGTAATAGCTGTCCTGCGGGCCGGGGCTGGCTTCGGGGTGATACTGGACCGAATAAACCGCACGGCCCTCAAGTTTGATACCACAATTGGACCCATCGAAAAGCGATGTGTGGGTTTCCACCACGCCTGCCGGAAGGGTTTGAGCATCCACCGCAAATCCGTGATTCATAGACGTGATCTCGACCTTGCCGGTTTCGAGATCCTTGACCGGGTGGTTCGCCCCGTGGTGCCCGTGATTCATCTTGATCGTCTTTGCGCCGAGGGCCAGGGCGAGCATCTGGTGGCCCAGACAGATCCCAAAGACCGGTACGTCCTGGGTCAGTATCTTTTGGATCGTGGGCACGGCATAGACCCCTGTCGCCGCCGGATCGCCGGGACCATTGGACAGAAACACACCATCCGGGGCATAGGCCATCACGTCTTCTGCGGTGGCGGTTGCCGGCAAAACGGTCACATCGCAGCCGGCCGAGGCCAGACAACGCAGGATGTTGCGCTTGGCGCCATAGTCAATTGCGACCACTTTGAATTTCGGATCGTTCTGGGGCGTGTAGCCCTGAGGCCAGGCCCAGCGCATTTCGTTCCAGCGATAAGACTGGGCGCACGTCACTTCCTTGGCCAGATCCATTCCTTCGAGACCGGCAAAGCCTCGGGCGGCCGCCAGCAGTGCCTCGATATCGAAATTCCCGTCGGGATCATGGGACAATGCGACATGCGGCGCGCCGGCGTGCCGGATGGCGCGGGTCAGGCGGCGTGTATCGATACCGCCAATGGCGATGCGGCCACGCGCCGCCAGCCAATCGGACAAGCCTTGCGCAGACCGCCAATTCGACGGCTCCGTCGGCATCCATTTGACGACCATCCCGGAAGCCACCGGATCGCCCGACTCGTCATCGTCTGGATTCACGCCGACATTACCAATATGTGGGAAGGTAAAGGTCACGATCTGACCCGCATAAGACGGGTCTGTCATGATCTCTTGGTAGCCGGTCATGGCGGTGTTGAAACACAGCTCTGCCTGAGTCTGTCCGGTCGCGCCGAAGCCTGTGCCGTAAAACAAGGTTCCGTCGGCCAACGCGAGGCAAGCGGTGGGTTTGGTGGGGGCATGAGCAGTCATGGCGGACCTTTCTCGCAGTGTGGCAGGGCGATGGGAGGCAGCAAATTGTGGCGGAAACTATGCCTCATGCAATGCGGGGTCAAGGACGTTTAGTAATTTATGAAATCACATGATTTCAATGCCTTAGTACAATTGCCTCCTCTTGCCTCGCCTTTTGGGTTGGCCTATTGTGGCAAGCTTACAAATTGCCCATGGGGATGGACATAAGATGGAATTGCGCAACAGGATTTCGGCTGCTCTGAAGCAGGCGATGAAAGACAAGGATGCAGCCCGTTTGTCGACGCTGCGTCTGATCAATGCCGCGATCAAGGACAAGGACATCGATGCACGCGCAGCTGGCCAGGACGACGGCGTTGACGAGGGCGAAGTGCTTGGGATCCTTGGAAAAATGTCAAAACAGCGCAGCGAGAGTGCGCGAACCTATGAAGAAGGCGGTCGGCTTGACCTTGCTGAACGCGAATTGGCGGAGATCGGTGTGATCGAAGAGTTTCTGCCCAAACAACTGGATGAAGCAGCCTCTGCGAAAGCCGTCGACACCGCAATTGCCGAGGTTGGAGCCGACAATATCCGGGATATGGGCAAGGTGATGGGCGTGCTGAAGGCAAAGTATACCGGCCAGATGGACTTCGGCAGTGTGGGTCCGATGGTCAAGGACCGGCTTTGCTCCTGAGGTCAACGCCTCAGTGCGGCGCGAGGAGGCGCTTCCGTGCAGTATTTGACGACATGACACGCCCTTACGACATGATACGCCCTGACCATTGACCGGTCCGTAACCTATCAGACCTGTTTTGTATCGGTGACAACCAGTTCTGTTTCAGGATGTGTTGGAAATGGCGGACGATGCGTCCGCCTTACGGGCACGCCGGGAGGTCGCGGCCGTCAGAGCAGCCTTGCGCGACTCTTGTGGCTGATCGGCTTGCCAGTGGCATGCCGCTACCGCGAGGCTTTTCAATCATAACCCGATCTCGTTTCAGCACCGTCCCGTAAGGCGGACCCATGGTCCGCCACACAGGCAGATTTATGTAGTGTCACAAGATTACAGCACCCGGTCCACGACACGGCGCAATCGCGCCAACGTACCCGGCACATCGTAGAGCTTGTCGAGACCAAAAAGCCCGATTCGGAAGGTCCGGAAATCAGCAGGCTCATCGCATTGCAGAGGCACGCCGGCCGCGATTTGCATCCCTTCTGCCGCAAACCGTTTGCCCGTTTGAACCTCGGGATCTGCGGTATAGCAGACGACTACCCCTGGCGCGCCAAAACCTTCCGCTGCGACCGATGTGATGCCCTTCTCCGCAAACATTTGCCGAACCGCGTCGCCCAATGCCCATTGCGCTTCTTTCAACCGGGCAAACCCATATTCTTTCGTCTCGATCATCGTATCGCGGAAATCGCGCAGCGCGTCGGTCGGCATGGTTGCGTGATAGGCATGGCCGCCATTCTCGTAGGCCATCATGATCTGATGCCACTTCTTGAGATCAGCGGCAAAGCTGTCGGAAGTCGTTTCCTCCATCCGGGCCACGGCGCGATCGGACAGCATGACAAGACCGGCACAGGGTGACGCACTCCACCCCTTTTGAGGCGCAGAAATCAACACATCGACACCCAGACCCCGCATATCCACCCAAGCGCAGCCCGAAGCGATACAATCCAGCACCACCAACGCGCCGACATCATGTGCCGCCGCCGCCATGCTCGCAATGTAATCATCGGGCAGGATCACACCTGCACTGGTTTCCACATGCGGGGCAAAGACGATGTCTGGTTTGTTCGTCCGGATCGCCTCGACAACTTCTTCGATCGGCGCGGGCGCAAAGGGCGACGGGGCGGAATTCCCGGTTTGACGCGCCTTCAGAACTGTTGTGCTGGCGGTAAAATCACCCAATTCGAAAATCTGACTCCAGCGATAGCTGAACCACCCATTGCGCACGACCAGCACATTGGCGCCGCGCCCGAACTGGCGCGCAACGGCCTCCATGCCAAAGGTGCCGCCCCCCGGTACAATAACCACTGCATCGGCAGCATAAACTTCCTTGAGCATGGATGAGATGTCATTCATCACGCCCTGAAACACGCCGCTCATATGGTTGAGAGAGCGGTCCGTGAAAACAACGGAGAATTCCTCGAGCCCTTGCGGGTCAACAGTATCAAGCAGTGCGGGCATGGTTTTTTCTCCAACGTTTCCACCCTGTTTAGGGGGATGCATCGCAAACGGCAAATATGCCTTTGCATACAAGCGCGGATTGCGCCGGGCAACCCTGTTCGGAGTGCGTTGAAATTTTCATTAAAAACTGTTTTCCGAGATGTTTCAACTCGAAGCAGACTGCATTATGTCGAACGCAAACCTGCAACACCGCATATTCTGAACAGGAGTTTCCGATGCCCGATTTTGCCGTGTATGGCATCGATGTCTTGGACAATGCCAACGTTGGGACCACGAGCGGCGCAGGCAATGACGGGCAAGGAACAATCAACGTGACAGGCGGCAACCAGCCCTTTGAGGATGACGACATCGTCGTGGTCACGGCCGAAAACCTGTCCAGCGGCAACGAGATCACCACCGGCAGTGTGATCTCTGACATTACAGTCTATGACTCCCTTGCCGATTTTCAGGCAGGCATCGTCAAGTTCAACTATGCGCCTCAAAACCCCGGACAGACGGCCACCGTCCAAAGCGATCTGAGTGGTCTGGGCGATGGGTATGTCCGGTTCAACGCAAACGTGCTCAAGCCGGAGGATGGGGGACCGTCGTTCAACCAATTGCTGATTGCGCCAGGCAAGGATCTGGCAGTTGCGGCACAAGAGCCCGGCGGCCTTACCATCGACCGCAACGAGGACTTCGATTTCAACGATGATGGGGATCTCGATGACCCGCTGGAGGAAGGCAACAACCAGTTCCTTGTCGGCGACTATGTGACTGCGCCGATCTGTTTTGCAAAGGGCACGCTGATCCGCACCCCCGCAGGCGAATGCGCGGTCGAGGATCTCAGGCCGGGCGACCGGGTCATCACGCTCCATCACGGAACGCAGCAGTTGGTCAGCAGCATGCGGAACGCCGTCGCCGGCTTTGGCAAGATGGCCCCGGTGCGTATCGCGGCAGGGCATTTCGGGGCGACCCGTGATCTGATGGTGTCGCAAAACCATCGCATTTTGTGCCAGGGACCGGACATAGAGTTGATGTTTGAAACGCCAAAAGTCCTCGTGGCGGCCAAACATCTTGTCGGGCACCGAGGAGTATCGCTCGTGCCGTGCGCACGCATAACTTACGTGCATCTGCAGTTTTCCCGTCATGAGGTGATCTGGGCAAATGGGTGCGCTTCCGAAAGCCTGTTTGCCGCACCCAAGACCAACGCCATGCGCAACACTGAAACTGATCAACAAGATGAGCTTTTATCGATTTTTCCCGAGCTGGTTGAGGTCGGACAGTTCAAAGGGCTGCAACCTGCGCAGCGCTGCTTAACAAAGTCCGAAGCGGCGGCGTTACAGTGCTAGCCCTACCCTGCTGACCCAAGCGGACCTGGTCTGCGCTCTTCGCTCAGCAACACATTCGCCTCAACTTCTCCCGCCCCCGGCAAGGTCATGATGCGTCGGCGCAAGACCCGTTCAAAATCGGGCAAGTCGCGGGCCACCACGCGCAACCTGTAATCATAAAGGCCTAGCACGTGCTCGACTGTTTGCACTTCCGGGATGGCACTGACAGCACGCTCGAAGTCTTCCAGGCTCACACGCCCCTTCGTCGCCAGCTTTACCCCCAGAAACACCGTCACACCGAACCCAAGCTGTTCCGCATCCAGACACAACCGCAGGCCAAGGATCGCACCACTGTCGCGCAACCGCTTGATCCGTCGCCATGCAGCAGGCTGGGACAGACCGCATGCGCGCCCAACGGCCCCTGCCCCTTGCGTCCCATCCTCTGACAGCAGCCGCAGGATGGTCAGATCAATATCATCGAGATCCATCACAGCGGCAATGCCTCATCGCTTTTGATCCGCGCCACATGCATCAGTGCCTCGATATCGGCAATATGCGGCAGGTTCAGAATGCGGCTGCGGTAAAGGTGTTGGTAATGCCCCATGTCCCGCGCGATCACCGACAGCCGGACATCAACACGTCCAAGAAATGTCTGGATCTCGATGACTTCGGGCACCTCCCGCGCCGCGACGATAAAATCATCAAAGGCACGGGGCTGTGTCTTGTCCAATGTCACGCGCAAGGACACCTCGACCGCATAGCCCAGGGCCGCCCAATCCACGACGGCCTGAACCCCCTGGACCACACCTGCATCCCGCAATCGCGCTTGCCTGCGCGCCAATTGCCCCGGGCTCACCCGCGCGCGCGCGGCAAGTTCTGCCGGGGACAGGGTTGGGTCAGACTGCCACTGACGCAATATGCGCCGATCGACGTCATCCAGCATGATTTTTACCGAATTTCAAATTCATACGCATGATCCATCCTTCATCTTGCCAAATAAACTCAAAATACAACGCTGACCACAGGAAACCACACAGCTATAACGCAGCCAGACATCAAAACGGAGGAAAGATCATGCGCGTTTATTATGACCGCGACTGCGACATCAACCTGATCAAGGACATGAAAGTGGCCATTCTGGGCTACGGCTCCCAAGGTCACGCCCACGCGCTCAACCTGCGCGACAGCGGTGCCAAGAACGTGGTCGTCGCCCTGCGCGAAGGCTCGCCCTCGATCGCCAAAGCGACCGGCGAAGGCCTGAAAACCATGGGGATCGCCGAAGCTGCGGCTTGGGCTGACCTGATCATGTTCACAATGCCCGACGAGTTGCAGGCCGAAACCTACAAGAAGTACGTCCACGACAATATCCGTGAAGGCGCAGCCATCGCATTCGCCCACGGTCTGAACGTGCATTTTGGCCTGATCGAGCCCAAAGCGGGCGTCGACGTGGTCATGATGGCCCCCAAAGGCCCCGGCCACACCGTACGCGGCGAATATGTCAAAGGCGGCGGCGTGCCTTGCCTGGTCGCAGTTGACAAGGATGCCTCCGGTCGCGCGCTGGAAATCGGTCTGTCCTATTGCTCCGCCATCGGTGGCGGTCGGTCTGGCATCATCGAAACAAACTTCCGCGAGGAATGCGAAACGGACCTCTTTGGCGAACAGGCGGTTCTGTGTGGCGGTCTGGTCGAACTGATCCGTATGGGTTTCGAGACCCTCGTCGAAGCGGGCTACGCGCCCGAGATGGCCTATTTCGAGTGTCTGCATGAGGTCAAACTGATCGTGGACCTGATCTATGAGGGCGGCATCGCCAACATGAATTACTCGATCTCCAATACGGCTGAGTATGGCGAGTATGTTTCCGGCCCGCGCATCCTGCCCTACGACGAGACAAAAGCGAAAATGAAAGCGGTTCTGACCGACATTCAAAACGGTAAATTCGTGCGCGACTTCATGTTGGAAAACGCCGTGGGTCAGCCCTCCTTCAAGGCAACCCGCCGCATCAACGACGAACACCAGATTGAAGCAACAGGCGAAAAACTGCGCGGCATGATGCCGTGGATCTCGGCCGGCAAGATGGTCGACAAATCCAAGAACTAACCCAAAACTCGCGCGGCATCCACTTTGAGGATGCCGCGCGAATACGCGTTGCAAAACTGAAAATCACATGCGGGCAGGTTTGCCATTGCGTCACACTCACTGTGACCACGGCTGAACTCTTGCCATTTGCAAGATCCATCCAACCATGTCTACACCTCGCGCCGAACCCGATTGAGCGCAGCGGCAAACATTTTTCCTAGCGCCGGACTGGGACCTATACATGGATGGTCGACAGGCGCTGTTGTCATTGCGCCTCAATCAGAAGCGACTCTCGCGTGAAAACTGCCGCATGACGACGCCGGTCAGGATCATTCCGCCGCACCGAACTGGCCCGGCCTAGCCGGAAACTTCAGCCTCGACGGCCTTGACCACGTGATCGACGCTGGCGCTCAAAATACCCTCGTCTTCACTTTCGGCCATCACCCGGATCAGCGGTTCGGTCCCCGATTTTCGGATCAAAAGGCGGCCATTTCCTGACAGTTGGGCCTCGGCCTCGCTAATCGCAGTTTGAACGCTCTTGGCTTCAAGCGGTGCCTGCCCCGTTGCAAAGCGCACGTTCTTAAGCATTTGCGGCACCGGGTCAAAGACATGCAGCACGTCGCTGGCCTGCTTTCCCGATTGCACCAGCTCCGCCAGAAACTGCAGCCCCGCCATCAGACCATCGCCGGTGGTGGCATAGTCGGTCATCACGATGTGGCCCGATTGTTCACCACCCAGGTTAAATCCCCCCTGCCGCATCCGTTCTACCACATAGCGATCTCCGACGCTGGTGCGCTCAAGGCCCACGCCGTGCCCCTGCAAGAATCGCTCCAACCCGAGGTTCGACATCACCGTCGTCACCAGCGCTCCACCCCGCAGCCGATCATCCGCGGCCCAGCGGGCGGCCATCAGCCCCATGAACTGATCGCCATCGCCGATCTGGCCGTTTTCGTCCAGCAAGATCACCCGGTCGGCATCCCCATCCAGACAGATACCGACATCTGCACCATGGGCCACAACGGCTTCGGCGGCGGCTTGGGGATGCGTTGATCCGCAGGCATCGTTGATGTTTTGGCCGTTCGGCGTGACGCCAACGGGGATCACCGTCGCACCCAATTCCCACAACGCCTCGGGGGCCACCTTGTACGCAGCACCATTGGCGCAATCCACAACGACCTTCAGCCCGTCCAGCCGCATGTGACGCGGAAACGTGGATTTCACCCGTTCAACATAGCGAAACCGGCCATCGTCAATCCGCTTGGCCCGGCCAATCCTTGGGGCCGCGACAGGGTCCACGCCCGCTTCAACCAGATCTTCGATTTCGGCCTCGACCGCATCACTCAACTTGAACCCATCGGGGCCGAAGAACTTGATGCCGTTGTCGGAGGCCGGGTTATGGCTGGCCGAGATCATCACGCCCAGATCCGCCCGCATGGACCGCGTCAAAAGACCGACCGCAGGCGTTGGGACAGGCCCCAACAACAGCACGTTCATCCCCGTCGAAGTCAATCCCGCCGTCAGCGCGTTCTCGAACATATATCCGGACAGGCGCGTATCCTTGCCGATCACGACACGGTGCTCGCCCGCGTCTTCGCGTTGAAAATAGCGGCCCACAGCCGCGCCAATCCGCAAAGCCATTTCCGCGGTCATCGGATGTGCATTGGCGATGCCACGCACGCCGTCGGTACCAAAAAGCTTACTCATCCTGCCGATGTGCCACAGAGGCACGCCAAAGCGCAATGGCCTGCGCGTGATCGGCCACATCATGCACACGGATGATCTGTACACCCTGGTTGAGTGCTGCCAGCGCGACCCCGATGGAGCCCGGCCCCCGCGCGGTAGCCTGTGGCGCGTTGCCAAGCGTGCCGATGAACCGTTTGCGCGAAGCGCCCAGCAGGATCGGCACGCCCAGAGCATGAAACAGGCTAATCCGGGTCAGCAGCGCCAGATTGTGATCCAGCGTTTTTCCAAACCCGATCCCCGGATCGGCAATGATGTTCTCCCTGGCAATCCCTTGTGCCGTCAGGTCCGAAATGCGCTGCGCCAGAAAGTCATACACGTCGAGCAATACGTCGTCATAGGTCGGGTTCTTCTGCATCACCTGCGGATCGCCTTGCGCATGCATCACACAGACCGGTACACCGCGTTCGGCACAAAGCGGAGCAAGATCGGCATCATAGGTAAAACCGGAGACGTCGTTGACCATCGTCGCCCCGGCATCAAGGGCTGCTTCGGCCACGGCCGCCTTGCGCGTATCAATGGAGATCGGCGCCGTGAGACCACCGGACCGCAGGGCCGCAATCGTGGGGGCCGTGCGCGCAATCTCTTCCTTTACGCCCACCGGACTTGCCCCCGGTCGGGTAGACTCGCCACCGATGTCCAGAATCCCTGCCCCCGCCGTGACCAACGCGTGCCCGTGTTCGACCGCCGCCTCAGGGGACACATGCTGCCCGCCATCCGAAAAACTGTCCGGCGTCGTGTTGAGAATACCCATCAGTGTTGGATAATGGGTCCGCGCGCCAAATCGCGCCCGCTCTTCGCCACTCATTTCAGACACGGGTATGACCGTCGATGCACGCCCACGCGACAATATCTCGACATGCGTGAACCAGCACGCCCCAAAATTCAGCGCATCCGCGGGTCGCGCAAGGCCAACCTGCAAGAGTGGTCGAAGATAATGTCGCATATTGCGGCTCAGAGTGTGACCTGACTAACGGGCACGCTCCGCAAGTTTACCGATGCATCGATCGGTATCTCTTCGCCGATCACCAGCATTTCGCGGGCGCCGAACGTGGCGGCAAACCAGGACGCAAGTGCGACAGCGTCCGCCCCCTTGGCAGATGGTCCATCAACCGCGTCCAGCACGATCTTGGACGGTGCCCAGACGCAAATCTGGCCATTGCGCATCGCCCAGTCCAGCTCGGTCCGGGTCTCGACCACTTTGCAGCGCGCATCGCGGGCAGCCAGCACCCAGGCGTTCTGTTCTATGGCCAACAAATCGATCCGGCGTTGCGCCAAGGGATGGCTCGCCTGAGGCGCGACCACCGGCGCCGGGCCAACGCAGAAAATCAACGGCTGGCCTGTCAATTCCAACTGGTCAATCCAGCCACTCAGATGTGGTGCCGTGATGGCGGCGTTGGACAGATAGACGAGCTCGGGTTGAAATACGTCCTCTTCCAGCGCTGCGGTCGGCCGCACGGTCCCACGGCTGCGCACGATCTCGACACCCAAGGCGCCCGGTCCACGATCCAGCTTTTCAACACGCACGAAAACACGCATCGCCTGCGGTTCAAGCAGAATGCGGTCTGCGACGCGCTCTGCGACGGTTTCCAACAGGTTGAGACGCTCTGCCGCCAGCTCATAAGCGATCGCCTCGCTGACTTTGTCATAGCTCAGTATGCGATCCACATCATCATCGATCGGCCCCGTCAACGGCCGCACTTCGACGACGATATTGAAACAGATCCGCTGCGTGACACCGCGTTCCGCCTGAAACGCCCCGATCTCGACCTCGACAATATGGTCGCGCACCGAAATACGATCCAGCGGGGCGGACGTGGCAGTAGCTTCGGACCGCTCGGACGGGTGCGAAAATGCGAGACGGATTTCAGACGCCATAAGATCGGGCCTTGTGCAATGGGCAGGTCGCGGCCCTTCTACGCCCCGTCACACCAAAGCAAAAGTGGCAAAGGCGCCGACACAGTGCCCGAAAACGTCAATCGCGTCGCTTAGTTCGACGCTGTGCGGAACGTGTGGCGGTAAAAGAGATGCACCCCGATGGATGCTGTCTTGGTGTAGACACGGCTCCACTTTGGACGCACGGCGGTGGTGTGGTAATGGGTGGCGCCTTTGGTCAGATCGGGCGCGCGCTCATCCAGAACCGCACGGGCCACTTTGCTGACACGCTCATATGCGCGAGGCTCGGCAATCCTCTCGGGATGGCCGTCACAGGTGTAGGTGAACTGGCACTGATATTTGCGGCCGGTGCCCTGCTTGATGACACCGCAGACAGAGTCAGGAAAGCGCGCGCTGTCGACACGATTCATGATCACTTCGGCGACTGCAAACTGGCCTTTGACGGTTTCGCCTCTGGCTTCGAAATAGAGGGCTTCGGAAAGACATTTCCAATGCTCGTCGCCGCTTGGTTTCGGTTGACTGTCGATCCAGCTTTTGACAAACTCAACCTCACCGTGTGGAGTTTCGTCAGACAACCGATGCTTCGCGGGAATACCGAGAAAATTCAGAAAGGCGTTTTGTGTGACCTGAGTTGTCGTATCAGGTGCATCCTTGTCGGATGCCAAAACCGGACTCGCCGCTAAACATAGTACCGCGAGCGCTGCTTTTATCGTGCTGCGCATAGATAACCCCAGATCGTTTCGATGCGAGGCGTTTAGACAAATTTTCCCGAAAGGTCTAGTTTAGGGGCGAAAAGGTCGCAGGTACAGGGCGAAACACCGCCGAACGAAGGTTTCAGCCCTCCCAAATATGGCGGGGATCGAATCCCGTTTCTACTTTATTTTGTGGCTGATCGCCAACTGAGCAGCCGCCAGCCGCGCGACCGGAACCCGGAACGGAGAACATGACACATAGTCGAATCCAGCGGTTCGACAAAAGGCAATCGATTCGGGATTGCCACCATGTTCGCCGCACATGCTGAGGGTGATTCCCGGCCGCGCTGCGCGCCCACGCTGGGCACCGAGCGTCAGTAACTCGCCCACCCCGTCGATATCCAACGAATGAAACGGATCTTCGTCGAACACTTCCTGACGGACGTAATCCGACATGAAGCGACCGGCATCATCGCGGCTCAGACCATAGGTCATCTGCGTCAGGTCATTGGTGCCGAAACTCAGAAAGCTGCAATGCTGGGCAATATCGCCCGCCCGCAAGGCTGCGCGTGGCGTTTCGACCATCACGCCAAGACGATAGGTGAAATCGGCCCCCAATTCGGTGCGCACTGCGGCGGCAATGGCATCTACACGGGTCTTGACCAATTCAACCTCGCGCCGGGCGCTGACCAGAGGAATCATGATCTCCGGCACCACCGGATCACCATCTTTGCTGGCCTCGATGGTCGCTTCGAAGATCGCGCGCGCCTGCATGTCGTATATCTCGGGGACCGTGATGCCCAGACGCACACCGCGCAAGCCCAACATCGGGTTGTATTCCGCCATCGCCTCGACGCGGCGCACGACGTCGGACAGGGGCAAACCCAGTGCATCCGCCAGCTCATGCTGGCCGGTTCGGTCGGTCGGCAGAAATTCGTGCAGGGGCGGATCAAACAGGCGGATGCAGACCGGCTGACCCTGCATGATGCGAAAAAGTTGTGTAAAGTCAGTTCTTTGCATGGGCAATAGGCGAGCAAGGACCGCGCGGCGGTCATCGCTTGTTTCAGCAAAGATCATCTCGCGCATGACCGTCAGGCGGCCGGGCTCAAAAAACATGTGCTCGGTCCGGCAAAGGCCAATGCCTTGCGCGGCAAAGTTGCGCGCGGTTTGCGCATCCGCGGGTGTGTCGGCGTTGGCGCGAATGTCGATGTCACGCTCTGCATCGGCCCATTCCATCAGCGTTTGAAAGGCGTCGTCCAGTGCCGCTTCCTGCATTTCGGGCGCCCCCAACAGCACAACGCCATTGGTCCCATCCACGGTGACGATTTCACCTGCCGGTATCACACGCCCGTCTTTGGTCAAAAGCTGGCTTTTGCGCGTCTGGAACCGAATGTCACTGACACCGACCACGCATGGCAGGCCGATACCCCGCCCGATCACGGCCGCGTGGCTGGTTACGCCGCCCCGTTCCGTCACGATGGCCTTGGCCGCGTGCATGCCCCGGATGTCTTCGGGGGAGGTTTCGCGGCGTACCAGAATGCAATCTTCGCCGCGCGCGGCACTGGCTTGTGCTTCGTTGGCGGAAAACACCAGACGCCCCGTCGCAGCGCCGGGGCTGGCCGCGATGCCCGAGCCCAGGATGTCGCGCTTTGCATGACGATCGACCTGACGGTGCAGCAATTCGCTGAGCGTACCCGGCTCGACCCGCATCAGCGCCTCTTGCCGCGTGATGACCTCGTCGCTGGCCAGTTGGACGGCAATCCGCACGGCTGCGCGGGAGGATCGGGCAACGCGTACCCCGTCCAGAATATGCAACTGTCCGTTTTCAATGGTAAATTCAAGCTGCATCTCTTCGCGCAGGTTTTTGCGCATCAGATTGGCGTGCTCGACCAGGCTGGCAAAACACTCGGGCACCAACTCTTCGAGCGACGGGCCGCGCGCGTCGCGGGTGATGTAGAGGCTGGCATCGCCCAGCAGGGCGTCACGCCCCTGGCTTTGGCGCAAATAGCGCCCGGTAATTTGCGGCAATCCCGTCTTGGATGACACCAGTTGCAGAACGCCGGAGCCGCTCTCCCCCTGCCCGATTCCGAAGGCCATTTGCTGGACAATGAGGCCAAGGCCCGCATCTGCCGGCGCGCCTTTTGCCTGGCGCAGCAACCGTGCGGAGGTCCCCTCCCAAGCGCGGGCCATGGATTTCAGAACGCCGGCCAATTGCGCGGAGCGCGTTTCGGGAAATGGGGTTTCTGTTTCATTTTCATAGGCCTGAAGGACCTGACGCAACGCCTCCACCCCTTCGCCCCTGATATCGTCGAACATATCCGGATCAAGCCGGTCGACGTGGATCGCATAGCTTTGGGCGAAACGGGTGAACAGGGTCGCCGCCGCGTCCGTGCCGAGCGTGTCGGACATCGCTTTGAACCGTGCGTGGTTCATCCCGATGTTGAGGATTGCGGAGGGGCCGCCCCAATCGGGATCCTCGGAGGACGGCCGCACACAGAGCAGCGCATCGTCAGGGAATTGTCGCAAAATCGCTTGAATATCAGGGAGATGCCCGTTGGCTATGTCGTGCACGGAGGCAAAGGACAGCGCCACGGTCGTTGGCACGGGCAGCGCCAGACGTGCCAGCCGTTGGAGACATTTTGCGCGGCCTCCATGGGTGTGTGTTGCGATGGGCGCGTCCGCGGTAACGAGCGTGGTGTTTGGATTGTTCTGCACTGCAGCACCTTTGTGTTGGCCGCAGCATAGGGACTACGCATTGCGTGACAAGGCGTTTTGAGGTGAGAAAGGGGGCCTGTGACAGGGGGGCACCAAGCGTGCACCGGGCGTGCACCCCCTGTGCACCGGACGCGCGCGCAGCATTGGCAAGATGTGCAACACCGCACAGCCTTGGTTGCGTCGTGCCGAAGGGGGGCCGGCCCCCCCGGCCTGCGGCCTCCCCCCGGAGTTTATCCGGCAAGATGAAATCCGGATCAGCCTTCGATTTTAGTGAGGTCTGCGACGCTCAGGCACAGGCTGCGGATGCGGCTGAGCAAGTTGAGCCGGTTGCGCCGTACCGTGGCGTTGTCGGTATTGATCTGGGTGGCGTCGAAAAACGCGTCGATGGGCCTGCGCAGGGTGGCCATGGCGGACATGGCCGTGGTGAAGTCTTGGGCTTGCATCGCCGGTTTGATAATTGCCTCGGCAGCGTCGAGGGCAGCGAAGAGCGCGCGCTCTTCGTCCGTTTCAGCGAATTTGACGTCGGCGCCGTAGGAATATTCGACGCCGTCGGCCGTTTCGGCCTGGCTGAGGATATTATTGGCGCGTTTGAACCCCTGAATGAGGTTTTCGCCGTCATCGGTTTTGAGGGTTTCGGAGAGCGCTTTGGCGCGGTTGACCAGAAGGGTGAGGTCGTCGTTGTTGGGCGTCGCACCTGCGGGTGCGCCATCGGAAATACTGATACAAGCGTCGATGATGTCGTGACGGATGCCTTGATCGCGCAGATAGACCTTAAGGCGGTCATGGGCGAAGGCGAGCAAATCGGACGATACGCTCGGAACTGACTTTTGGACCAATTCGGTCACTTTGCCCGTCGTCACTTCGGCCCGGTCGACGACAGCGCGGTACGCTGCACCGAATACGCCACGGCTGGCGATTTCGGCCAGAATGTCCTTGAGCGTACCGATCTCTCCTTCCGCCGCTTCGGCGCGATAGATCCCAATTTTTTGACGTACAAGTTGAGCGTCGAGAAATCTGTCCAAGTGAACAGACAGATCATTGTCCAGGATCAGTCGGATCACACCAAGTGCTGCCCGCCGGAGCGCAAACGGGTCTTTGCTTCCGGTGGGTTTTTCATCAATCGCCCAGAAGCCCGTCAGCGTGTCGAGTTTGTCTGCCAGCGCCAACGCCACCGAAATCGGTGCGGTCGGTACATCGTCGGACGGGCCAAGCGGCGAATAGTGTTCCTGTGCGGCGGCGGCCACGGCGGCGTCGCGGCCTGAGGCCTCGATGTAATACCGCCCCATAAGCCCTTGAAGTTCGGGGAATTCATAGACCATTTCGGAGCTGAGATCGGCCTTGGCCAGACGGGCGGCCTCTTCGGCCATGTCCGGGTCTGCGCCCACCACCGGTGCCAGTTCGCGTGCCAAGGCCGCGATCCGGTTGATGCGGTCGGCCTGTGAGCCCAGCTTGTTATGGAAAGTCACGTTTTCAAGGGCTTGCGTCCAGACACTCATGTCTGATTTCGCAACGCGCAGATCGTTTTCCCAGAAGAATTTGGCGTCGGCCAGCCGTGCGCTCAGCACCTTTTCGTTGCCTGCAAGGATCGTGGCCCCGTTATCGGCGGTTTCGCGGTTGGCGACCGTTATGAACCGTTCGATCCGGCCCGTATCCGGCTTGCGCACCGAGAAGAACTTCTGGTGCTCCTTCATCGAGGTTTGCAGCACTTCGGGCGGCAAGCCGAGGAAATCGGCGCCGATCTGACCCATCAGCGTGACCGGCCATTCCACGAGGCCTGCGACCTCGGACAGGAGCCCTGCATCCTCGACCACTTCCAGGCCGGAGGCGAAGGCAAGGTTGGTCGCGTCATGCCAGATGGCTTGCGCGCGCTCGGATGGGTCCAGCATCACATAGGCGCGTTTGAGCTTGGCGCTGTAGTCGTCGAAGGAGGACACGGAAAACGAATCCGGTGCCATGAAACGGTGCCCTTGCGTCCGGTCGCCCGAGACGATGCCGTCGACCGTCAGGGGGACGACATCGGTGCCTGCCTCATCCGACAGGATGCACAGGATGGAATGCAACGGGCGCACCCATTTGAGCGTGCCTGTGCCCCAGCGCATCGACTTGGGCCATGGGAAGGTGCGGATCGTATGCTCCAGCACCTCTGCGATGATCTCCGCCGCGGGCCGTCCCGGTTTTTCGATGACGGCAAAGAGCACGGCGCCTTTGGGGGTTTCGCGCGTCTCGATCTGATCGCGGGTCAGCCCTGCGCCGCGCAAGAACCCTTCGATGGCCTTCTCGGGCGCGTCGGCCTTGGGGCCTTTGCGCTCTTCGCGGGTGGTCGGGCTGCCCGCAAGCAGCCCCTCCACCGTCAGCGTCAGGCGGCGCGGCGTGCAGAAGGCCGCCGCCGAAGCATAGGTCAGCCCCGCCTCGACCAGACCGTTTGTGACCATTTTTTGCAGGTCTTCGCCTGCGCGCTTTTGCATGCGGGCCGGGATTTCTTCGGAGAAGAGTTCGATCAGGAGGTCTGGCATTTGGGTGCTCTAGAAATTTAGAAAAAACTGGATGGCGATGGCGTTGGCAATATCGACAAAGAAGGCCGAGACCAAGGGCAAGATCACAAAGGCCATCGGCGAGGGCCCGTAGCGTTTGGTCACGGCCGTCATATTGGCGATGGCGGTGGGCGTGGCCCCGAGCGCAAAACCGCCAAACCCGGCCCCGAGTACAGCGGCCCGGTAACCCCCCGCCCATGACCGGAAAGAGCACGAAGATGATAAACACCAGTGCAATCACGGTTTGTGTGGCAAGGATGGCGCCTATGGCGGGGCCCAGTTCGACCAATGTCCAGAGTTGCAGCGACATCAGCGACATGGCCAGAAAGGTCCCGAGCGAGATTTCCGAGATCAACGCCAGGGCGGCGGTCCGTGCCACCGGTGCGGCCTTGGGAAACAGCACGCTGCGCAGGTTGGCGATGATGATCGCCATGATCAGGCACGGCACGAAGAGGGGCAGCTTGACCCCCGCCTCGGTCAGGCCCCTGTTCACCGTGTAGCCCAGAATGATTGCGACGTTCAGATACAACAGGACGCGCGACACGCTGATCGGTGTGATGGCTGTGTCTGTATCATCCTCAAGGCCGATGATCGGCCCTGCATCCGGCCGATCCGGTTCGAGGTTGCGCCCTTCGACCAGATAGCGGGCGATTGGCCCGCCGATCAGGGCAGCGACCACAAGCCCCAGCGTGGCAACCGCGATCCCCAGTTCTTGCGCGTTGGGCAGATTTGCGGCGCGGGCCACTTCGGGCGCCCAGGCGATGGCGGTGCCGTGCCCTCCGATCAGGGCGGCAGAGCCAAACAGCACGCCTGCGGAGGGGTCATAGCCAAAGAGCACAGCCCCGACGACACCGACCACGTTTTGCAGCACAATCATCACAATGGTCAGCGCCAGCAGGATCAACAGCGGTTTGCCCCCTGTGATCAGATCACCGAGGCGCGCATTCAGCCCGATGCCTGCGAAGAACAGGACGAGAAACAGATCGCGCGCCTGCAGTTCAAAGCTGAATTCGACCCCGGCAATGATATAGAGCACCAGCGCACAAACGGCAGCCACCAAGCCTCCGGATACTGCATCTGGAATGTTGAAGTTGCTCAGCAGGGTGCTGCGGTTGTTCAAGGCTGTGCCAAGAATGAAAATCGCGAGCCCCAGCGTGGCCGTGATAAAGGCGGGGACGACCAGCGTCATTGCGTGATGTCGGGCCGCCGTGGGCATTCTTCGCCCACGATGGTTCCGTCATAGGCCTTTTCGCCGCAATCGTTCAGCTCGTGCCAGGCATAGCCGCGCCCGTCCGCGGTGATGGCGACGATCCGGTCGACGCCGAATTCCACGTTTTTCTGACTGAGGAAGGGCAAGGCCGTGCCTGCGGCCAGTTCCGCGCCGATGGCTTCGGCGTCAAAGCATTCAAACCAGCCCGGTGCGTTGCGCGGTGTTGCGTTTTCCAATCCCACATAGGTTTCGCTGAGCAATGCCAGCGACAGGTCTGTGGTGAAGCAGGCGCGGTACCGGATGGGCGAGCTATCGGCGTCGATCGCTTCAAAATTGGCAAAAGGGATCGGTTCGGGCAGGTCCGACACCACGGAGACCAGTTGGACGTCTTCGATGGCCACGTCTTCGTAGAAGCCGTAGATTTGCAGATAATACAGGGAAATGCCGCCGATTAGTGCGCTGAGCATGATTGCGACCCCGATGATTTTGCCGTTCATGATGCGTTTTGTCCAAGGCGAAGCGCGGTGCCGTTCAGATCGGTCATGTCAGTCTCGCGCATGGTACAGAATGTGATTTCGGGGGCCATGACCGGGTGCCAGCCGGTCTTGAGATCGGCAATCCGCTCATCAAGGTTCGCCCGATCGCGAGCCCCCCGCAGCAGCGGCGCGCCATTTTGGTCAGTCACGCCGCATCCTCTGGCTGCCAGCCGCCTGCGCGGGTTTGCACAAAAGCGTCGGCACAGGCCTTGGCCAGCGTGCGGACGCGTCCGATATAGGCTTGCCGTTCGGTGACGGAGATCACGCCGCGCGCGTCCAGCAGGTTGAAGATGTGGCTGGCCTTGATGCATTGATCATAGGCCGGGTGCGCCATCACGATCCGCTTGCCGGTTTTCGGGTCGGTATGCTCGGCCGCAAGAATGGTGTTGCACTCGACCTCGGCCTCCTCAAAGTGGCGCAGCAAAACGTCGGTGTTGGCCACGTCAAAATTCCACCGGGCGTATTCCTCTTCGGTCTGTTTGAAGATGTCGCCATAGGACAGCGCAATCGCCGTTTGCGGATCGTTGAAGGGCATGTCCATGACGTGATCGACGCCCAGAATGTACATCGCCAGCCGTTCCAGTCCATAGGTCAGTTCGCCCGAGACAGGATGGCAATCATGGCCGCCGACCTGTTGGAAATAGGTGAATTGCGACACTTCCATACCGTCACACCACACTTCCCAGCCCAGCCCCCAGGCGCCCAGCGTCGGGCTTTCCCAGTCGTCTTCGACAAAGCGGATATCGTGCAGGGCCATGTCCACGCCGATAGCGCGCAAGCTGCCAAGATAAAGGTCCTGCAGGTCGGGCGGCGAGGGTTTGACCAGCACCTGATACTGGTAATAGTGCTGCAAGCGGTTCGGGTTTTCGCCGTAACGCCCGTCCGTCGGCCGACGCGACGGTTGCACATAGGCAGCCGCCCAGGGCTGCGTGCCCAAGCTGCGCAGGGTCGTGGCCGGGTGAAACGTCCCTGCCCCCACTTCCATGTCATAAGGTTGCAGGATCGCACAGCCCTGTGCGGCCCAGTAGGTCTGGAGCCTCAGGATGATGTCCTGAAATGAACGGGGCGCGTCTGGGGTCTGCGACATGAGCGTAAGCCTGCGTTTGGATGCGCACCTTACCTACGGCCCGGCCATAAGATGGTCAATTGCGCGTGACGTCCCAATTTCAGGGTTTTCACCCATTTTCAATGCGACCAATTCCTGCTTATCATCGCGGCAAAGAAAATGGTCTACGGGGTTTACGGGTAATGATGAAGCGTTTCATGCTGGTTTGGGTCGTCATACTGGGCTCTGCGGCCCGGGTTCTGGCGCAAGACGACGTTGTCTGGGTCCAAATCGAAGCGCAGCCAACCCTGAACAGCGCCCTTGAAAGAGCGCGGGATTATTCGGGCGACCTGCCGGATGTGAACGCATTCTCGCTTGGCAACGGCTGGTACGGCATTGCCCTCGGCCCCTACAACCGCTCCGACGCGGATCAGGTCTTGCGCGTCTACCGATCCGAAGGCGTCATCCCGCGCGACAGCTATATCGCACTGGCATCCAGCTTCCGCCAACAGATCTGGCCGGTGGGCGCCAATGTGTTGGGGCGCGGTGTCATCGAAGCGCCGGTGACCACCGAACAGGCACCGGCCGTCATCGGCAACGTCCCTGCCCCCCCACCGGCGGATGAAACGCCCGCACAGGCACAGCGCAGCGAGCGGGCATTGCTGCGCAGCGAACGCGAGACCCTGCAGACCGCCCTGAAATGGGCCGGCGTCTATGTCGGTGCCATCGACGGTGCCTTTGGCCGCGGCACCCGCAACGCCATGGCTGCATGGCAGGACCAAAAGGGGTTTGACGTCACCGGCATTCTGACGACGGAGCAGCGCGTGGCTTTGCTCAAGGATTACAACTCCGTGCTTGATGATCTGGGCTTGCGGACGGTGCGCGACGAAGAGGCCGGTATCGAAATGCTGATGCCCATGGACGTCGTCGCCTTCGAGAAATACGAATATCCCTTTGTGCATTACACCAGTACGGGCGACATTCCTGCCAAGGTCCTGATGATCAGCCAGGAGGGCGATCAGGATACCCTGTTCGGGCTTTATGACATCATGCAGACGCTGGACATTGTTCCGGTCGACGGCCCGCGCGAACGCAAGGACACGTCTTTCATTCTGATCGGCGAGGATGCCATGCGCATTTCCGAAACCCGCGTGTCGCTGGAAGACGGTCAGATCAAAGGCTTCACCCTTGTCTGGCCCGCCGGAGATGAAGAACGGCGTCGCCGCCTGATCACGGAGATGGAGACCAGCTTTAGCCGACAGCCGGGTGTGATCCCGCTCGGTGCAGGGTCGGACGAACAGGCCATCGATCTGGTCGCAGGCCTCAAGATCCGCACTCCGCGCTTGTCGCGGTCGGGCTTCTTCGTGGATTCGCGCGGCACCGTCATCACCACGTCCGAAGCGGTCGAAAACTGCGGCCGCATCACGTTGGACGGCGAGATCGATGCGGAACTGACCGTTCTGAACACCGACAAGGGCGTTGCGATCGTCAGGCCCTCAGTCGCGCTGTCGCCGCTGGGCATCGCCCGTTTCAGCGCGGCACAACCGCGGTTGAATTCCGAGGTGGCCGCGTCCGGATACAGTTTTGAAGGCGTGCTGGGTGCACCGACGATGACCTTTGGCAGTTTGAGTGATGTCCGTGGGCTGGCCGGAGAGCCGGACGTGAAACGGCTCGCGCTCAACACGCTGCCCGGCGATGCGGGCGGACCGGTGCTGGATGACGGGGGTGGCGTGTTCGGCATGTTGCTGCCAAACCCGGACACGGGGCGCGCCTTGCCGGATGGCGTCAGCTTTGCGCTGGACCGCGAAACCTTGCAGGCCGTGCTGGCCGAAGCGGGCATGGCGGGTGCAAGCACCAACAGCGAGACACCGATCGATCCCTTTGATCTGTCCACCGCCGCCACAGGTATGACCGTCCTGGTCAGTTGCTGGAAATGACCACAGCGGTTGCCGCGGCCATCTGCCCGTCGCAGTAAATCAGCCTTGCGGTGGCACGGTGCGGACCCGGCAGGGCCCGCTCCACCTCACTCTTTCTCTTTGAGAGCCAGTTCATTCTCGGCGATGTAATTCCGGTTGCGCGGCCCTTCGGAGTTGCGCTTGGTGAACTGGATCTGGAAATTGCACAGCCGCCCGTGGCGATAGTGGATTTCGGAAGATGTCAGATAGATGTTCCACATCCGGTAGAACGTCTCGTCGTAGAATTCGAGCACCTTGTCCTTGTTGGCTCGGAACCGTTCGCGCCATTCAAGGATCGTATCCGCATAGTGATAGGTCAGGATTTCGATATCCTTGACCATCAACGGCACCTTTTCGACGGCCTCCAGGGTTTCGGCCAGTGACGGGATCTGCCCCTGTGGAAAGATATATTTTTCGATGAAGGGCGCATTGTAGCGGTTTGGTTTGACCCGCACGATCGAGTGCAGCAGGAAGATGCCATCCGGGGCCATCAGCTTTTTGACGGTGCGGAAAAACTCTTCGTAGTGGCGCAGGCCGACATGTTCGAACATGCCCACGGAGACGACGCGGTCAAACTCGCCGGTGACTTTGCGATAGTCCATCAGCTTGAATTCCACCCGGTCGGAGAGGCCCGCGGCGGCGGCACGTTCATTGGCCACGCGCACCTGCTCTTCGGACAGGCTGACGCCGGTGACGTGGGCCCCCGTCGTCTTGGCAAGGTAAAGGCCCATGCCGCCCCAGCCGCAACCGATGTCGAGCACGCGCATGCCTTCCTTGAGGCGCATCTTGGCCGCGAGGTGACGTTTTTTCTTGAGCTGCGCCTCTTCCAGCGTCTCATCGCCGTTTTCGAAATAGGCGCAGGAATATTGCATGTCCTCGTCGAGAAAGAGCCGAAAGAGCTTTTCGTCGAGGTCATAGTGATGCGCCACATTGCGCTGTGCGGCATCCGGCAGGATGCTGCGTTTTAGTCTGCGGTCCAGAATACGCTTGGCCGTACGCGCAGCCGCAGGTGGCGTGACAAAATTCTTTTTGCTGCGATTGAGCTTGGAGATCATCAAAAGGTCGTAAATATCACCTTCCTCGATCACCAGCTTGCCATGCATGTACAGTTCCGGGAATTGCAATTCCGGATCCGAATACAGTTTTCTCATGGCATCATCGTCGACGAATCGGATGCGCAGAGGCGCACGCGTTCCATCGCCGTAGGTCACGACTTTGCCCGACGGATAGGCGACTTCCAGATTTCCGGTTTGCACCGTGCGGTCAAATATCTTGGAGAGCTTGTCTTCCATCATCCCTGGGAATTCCTTTTGTCGGATCAATGTCGCCAACTTACTCCACTCGATCACAAGGGCAAGCGCGCCTGATTGCCTAAATGTCGAATTCGGAGCGATTGGCGCTTTCTTGCGCGTATCGCGTGTTCATCCGGTCCGCCCCGCGTGATGGCGTTGCCTTGTTGTGAGGGGCGGGGCGCACCATGGGTGCGCCTTACGGGCCTCCTGATTCCGCATGTGCTCGAATTGATCTGCTCGGACGCCCTTTGCAACCTCGCCCGTAAGGCGGTCGCTTCGCCCGCCTCACCGGCTGATGTCGGGCGTAACGTAGATGAGCGTCGGACCGTCGGCGTCAAACGCCGTCCTGACTGCCGCCTGCATGTCATGCAAGGATTGCGGGGCCGCAGACTGCGCCCCGAATGCTTCGGCCAGTTTGCAAAAATCCGGGTTGTGCGCGATCACGGCATTCGGCGCGATCTGCGCACGGACCATACTGTCCTCGATCTCTCCAAGTTTGCCGTTGTCCCACAACAGGATCGGGAGCGGCAGACCAAGCTCCACCGCGACGCCGAGTTCCTGCATCGTGTAATGGAATCCATAATCACCAATGATCGCCATCGTCGGCAGACCCTTGCGCGCCACGCCCCCCCCAATGGCCGCCGGTATGGCGTAGCCAAGCGTGCCGAACCCATAAGGATGGTGCCAGTGACCGGGTTGGTCCATATCCCAGACTTCTTTCGCGGCGTAGGCCAACTGGGTCATATCCGAATAGATCATGGTGCCGTCCGGCAGACACGCGCGCAACGCGTCGCAGACAGGCACGATGCCGGTCCGTTCCGCGTCGATCTCGGACCGCCAGCGGGCCCGCCGCGCGGCAACGGCCGCCGGATCCCACACCGTCTGCGCTCCGTTGATCTTTGCCGTCACCGCTTCAAAAAATCGCGCTGCATCACACTGAATGCGCAGATGCGCATCGCTGGAGTTGGACAGGACTTCCGTATCAATATCGACGCGAATGAGCGGGGCCGTGTGCCCCAACCTGTCCCGCCACAGATCGACTTGTGCCAGTTCCGTGCCAACGGCGATCACCAGATCCGCCTCGGCCAGTACATTTGCACTGTCGGGCCGCGCCAGCGTGCTGCCAAACAACAAGCCGTAGGACGGCGCCACAACCCCCCGACCTGCGTAGCTGGTAAACACCGCTGCCGGGCACTTTCCCAGAAACGCGCGGACCTGATCACTGGCCTGTGTCGTCCCCCCGCCAAGGACGAGAAGAGGACGCTTTGACGTCGCCAGAAGTGCCGCGACCTCACGCATCTGTGCCTCTGGAGCGGCGCTGTTTCCTGCGATCAGACCACCGGCGACAAAGGGTGGCGCGGCGGCTTCCAGCTGCGCGATCGGGACCTGAATGTGCTTGGGGCGGGGGCGATCCGTGTCCATCTCGCGCAAAGCGCGATCGACCAGCGCATAGGCGGCCTCTGCCGTGCGCGCCTCTTCGGACCAGTCGCAGACGGTCGCAGCTGCCGCGCGCTGGTCTTTCATCTGGTGCAATTGTCCGCGTTTTGCCGCCGTTTCATCCAGGCAAGAGGATATCACCAGCATCGGCACGGAATCGGAATAGGCCTGGCCCATCGGCGTCATGATGTTGCACAGCCCCGGTCCCGTGATCACATAGGCCACACCCGGCCTGCCCGACGCGCGGGCATAACCGTCCGCCATGAAGCCCGCACCCTGTTCGTGCCGGGCCAGCACATGGGTGATCCCGGCCTCTTCGATACCGCGGTACATTTCCTGATTGTGCACGCCTGGAATGCCAAAAATGACGTCGACGCCGCGATCCTTCAGCATATGGGAAATTTGCGCACCGAGGGGGCGGGTGTGGGGCATTACGCTCTCCAGAATTGAACTGTGAAAATGACATAGACAACCATCAGTTCCAGCCGTCCGATCAGCATTGCAGCGGCCAGCAGCCATTTGGCGGTGTCATTGATACTGGCAAAATTGCCTGCGGGGCCGATCTGATCGCCAAAGCCGGGGCCGATATTGCCCAGCGCCGTGGCCGCGCCGGACACCGACGTGATGAAATCAAGACCCGTCATGGCCAGGCCGACGGACAAGAGCCCCAGCGTGACCGTGAAGAACACGAAGAACGACATGACAGAGCTCAGTACATCATCACTGACGGGCCGACCGGCATAGCGGGGCGTAAAGATGCCGTGCGGGCTGCGGGTTTTTTGCAGCTGGGACCGGATCGATGCAAAGAGGAGCTGATAGCGGAACACCTTGATCGAGCAGGCGGTCGAGCCCGCGCACCCGCCGATCAGCCCGGTAAAGAACAGAACGGCGATCGCAAAACTGCCCCATTGCATGTAATCTGCGCTGGCATATCCCGTGCCCGTCATCAGCGACACGGCGTTGAACAAGGCGACCCGTACCGCCGCTTCGTCGATCACGCGTTGCTTTGACAGGTTCCAGCCCGCGATCAGCAACACGATGATCAGAGCGGTGATCAGAAAGGCGTGTATCTGTGTGTCCTGAAGCAGCGGACGGGCGGTACCAGCGCTCAGTTGAACGAAACGCACAAAGGGCAGAGCGGCCAACAGCATGAACAGCGTGGCCACATAGGACGCCGCCGGGCCAAACGCCGCAAAGGACGCGTCATAATTCGCAAATCCACCCGTTGCGATGGTTGTCATCGCGTGGACCGTGGCATCGAACGCGTTCATCCCGGCGGCCACGTAAGACAGCGCGCAAATCATCGTCAGCGATACGTAGATCACGGAAATCCGACTGGCGATTTCGGTCGCGCGCGGCAGGATCTTGCCAAAGGTGTCAAAGGATTCGGTCCGAAATATCTGCATCCCGCCGACGCGCAACTCGGGCAGGAACACCATCGCCACAACGATGATCCCGATCCCGCCCAGCCATTGCAGAATGCCGCGCCAGAGCAACAGCCCCTTGGGCATCGTATCCAGCCCGGAGAAAACGGTGGACCCGGTGGTGGTCAGCCCCGACATCGCCTCGAAGAACGCGTCTACGAAGCGGGCCTCTGTTGCGCCGAGCATGAAGGGCAGCGCACCGAAGACCGGCAGTGCCAGCCAAACCCCGGTTGTCAGCAGAAAGGTTTGCTGGATCGTCAACCCTTCGCGCACGCCGTTGGCGCAGCTCAGCGCGATCAAACCGCCGGTCAGGATTGTAATAACCGCGCTTTCGGCAAAGACAGGCCAGTGTTCCCGGCCCTCGGCCAAGTCGATCAGCATCGGCAAAACCATGGTTGCACCAAGCACCGCAACCAAGAGGCCAATCACATATCCGACGGGGCGCAAATCCAACATGGCGCCAGCGTTGAAGCCCTGCGCGCGGCGTGTCAAGCATGTGGCGCAACGCGCCCCCGCGTCAGGTGCATCAGACAGGGCCGCATTCGACCCTGCGATCCGCTTAGAGGTGCATCAGATCGCGAAACACGTAGGCTGTGATATCTTCGCGGCGCAGGTTCATTTCGGCCAGCTCTGCGTCTGTTTTCGAATTCAGCGCTTCGACGCGCTGCATTCGTGCATCCATGGCCGAAGACATGGTCATGGCGCGACCGACCATTGCGAAAAAGGAGGAAACTCGGTTCCAGACAGTGGGGTGATCGGCAGCGTGGGCTTGTGTAATATAGGCCATTTTATACCTCGTATCGATTAGTTCATGGTTTCTCTTGTTGATCAGGACATAAGATGCTGCACTGCAGTATACCAATGCCGATCCTGCATGGCCGGGTTGCGGCAGACGCGCGGAGCGCTTGGATTCCATGCTAAAGAGAGGACCCAAGATATTGCTTTGTATTAATTTTTCGCGCAGGCACACACCGTTCTGATGACGCAATGCGCGGTCCGGCACATCGCGCCGACCCCCTTGAACCGGCGGTTTGCGCTGCCAAGGCCGCCTATATTTTGAGCAGACTCGCGGCCCGTCAGGCCCGCGGGCGCCGCAGGACTCCGGCTGCCGGCAGATGCGTCCCGGCCACATCCACCCCATGCGCCGCATAGTTGAACCAGAACGTCTCGCCCCTCGTTTCGCGGCAGCGGACCCCCTCCGGCATCTCTTCCATCGGCAGAGCGGGCGCAACGGAGCGGATCAGCTGCATGTGGGCTGCATCATCGCCCCATCCGGCCATGTAGGTCACATTCGAACCGCACCGCACTGCGACGGCTGTGCCCTCCTGCGTGGCCAACACGACCGCACCGCCCCCTTCGATCTGCTCGAAGTAGCTGTGCACAGCGCCTGCCCCCTCCAGAGGGACCGGCATATCCGGGCGCAATGACTGCACACGCGATACGGTCAGGTCACTGCCGGGCCATGCGGGTGGAAGTGGTATGGGAATGTTGAAATGCGCATCACGCGCAGCAGTGCGAGGCCCCAGAATGACCTGCGCGGTGGTTTCGGCAAGCGCTGCTTTGAGCGCGTCGGGCATATGCATCATGCCCGGTGCCAGAACGAGTTGGTATCCATCGAAATCGCGACAGGTGGCAGGCAGGATATCCACCGACAGCCCAAGCTTGCGCAAGCTGCGATACCAGTCAAACACCAGCGCAAAATAGCTGAGCCCCGCGCCATGAGGCTGCACCGCCCAGGCCGCATCGGCGTCATAATCAAACACGATCGCAACCGGGGCCTGTGCCACAGTGACGTCAGGCGCTTCGGCCAATTCGGCCATTACGGTTTCGGCCTCGGCAAAGGCTTCGGCGGCCACGCTGTCCGGGCGCAGAAGGCCCGCATGCATCTGTTCCTGGGCAAAGGGCGCCTGTCGCCAGCGGAAATAGCAGACCGCTTCGGCCCCGTGGGCGAAGGCTTCCCATGTCCAGAGCCGCACCATGCCATCCAGAGGGGACGGATTGTGTGGCGCCCAGTTCACCGGACCGGGTTGTTGTTCCATCACCCACCAGCGCCCGCCGCCCTTGGGATGGCTGCCCCGCGCGGCCCCGACCGCCCTATAGAGGTCGTGGTGAAAGGCCTGAAAGTCGGGATCGCCCTGCTGCGCGTAAGCGCGTTGATGAGCGGCATTGGCCCCTGCCCGGTCTTCGAGAAAGCCGAGCGGATAACTGTCCCAGCTTGCGATATCGAGGTCCGCGCCCACCTTGAAGTGGTCGAAATCGGTGATCCGTCCCATGTAGTTATGCGCAATGGGGGCTTGCGAATGCGCGCGGATGATATCGGTCTGTACCCGGTTGAAGGCCACCACCTGATCGGAGGTAAAGCGGCGAAAGGCCAGAACATGGGCTGGGTTTGGTTCGGTCACGGTCAGGTTCGGCAGGCCGATCTGATCGAAATCGTCGTAGTCCATGGACCAGAATACGTTGCCCCAGGCCGTATTGAGCGCGTCGATGTCGCCATCATTGCCCTGCCCCGGAAACTGGCCGCGCAGCCAGTCGCGGAACGCGGATCGCGCCGCCTTCGAATAACTGAGCGTCGTGTCATGGCAGCCATATTCGTTATCCGTCTGCCAAGCGGCCACATGCGGGTTGTCACTGTAGCGCTTGGCCATAGCTGTCACGATCCGGCGGCATTCTCCGATAAACCCCGGATGGGAAAAACAGTAGTGCCTGCGCGAGCCATAGCCGCGCGTGCGTCCTTCGGCATCCACGGCCAGCATATCGGGGTGTTTTTGCACGACCCATGCCGGGGGTGTTGCGGTGGGCGTGCCCAGAACGACGCGCAGGCCCGCCGCGCCGAGGGTTTCAATCGCGCGATCCAGCCAGTCCCACTCATAGGCGCCCTCGCACGGCTCCATCCGTTTCCACGCAAACTCGCCGATCCGCACCCATGTGAGGCCCAGCGCGGCCATGCGCGCGGCATCCTCGGCCCATTGCGCCTCGGGCCAGTGTTCGGGATAGTAGCAGACGCCCAACGTGCGTTTCACAAGATCACCTGATATTCGCGTTGCCCGGTCACACCGATGTCGGTGACAAATGTCATCCCGCCTTGCTGTTCATCCAGGCCCTTGGCCGCAGATGTCACCAGAAGCGTTTGCAGGTCCGGGCCGCCAAAGGCGGGGCACGTGGACTGGCTGGCGGGCACTGCGATGGCGCGCAGGAAGTCTCCGTTGGGTGCATAAACGGCGACGCGCGACGCGCCCCACTGGGCATTCCAGAGGTTACCCGCGGCATCCACGACCGATCCGTCCGGGTTCAGGTTTTCGGACCACAGGTCCAGAAATACCTCCGCCTTGCCCTTGGGCCAGCCGTCTGCGTCCAGCGCAACCCGCTGCACCTTGCGCGAGCGGGTATCGGTGAAATAAGCGGTGCTGCCGTCCGGCGCAAAGCAGATCGAATTGGAGACGGTGATCTTGTCAAAGAGCTTGCGCAGTTCGCCCCGGTAATAGCGATAAATCGCACCTGCATGCGGTTCGGCGTTGTGGCCCATCGTTCCGATCCAGAACCCGCCTTGCGGGTCGGCCCGCCCGTCATTGGAGCGGGTGGTCTCATTGTCACTTTCGAGGCCAGCGACGAATTCCTGCTCACCGGTCGGGATGTCAAAGCGCCAGAGCGCTGTCTGGGATGCAATCAAAAGCGTGTCGTGATCCACCCAGCCTGCCGCAGAGACGTTTTCGTCAAACTCCCACATGGTTTCTGTTTCTGCTTTGCAGAACAGCTTGTTGGACAAGATATCGAACCAGAAGAACGCGTTTCGTTCAGGATGCCAGAGGGGTCCCTCGCCAAGGGTGCAAATCGTATCGCTAAAGACGTCCATCATTTTGCCCCGTCGTAAGCTGCAACCATCTGGGCCGCCCGCGCGCCTACATCCTGTGCCGACATCCCCGGTGCATAGAGGGCCGAACCGATGCCGAAGCCGGTTACTCCGGCGGCGCGCCAATCGGCGAAATCGTCCGGACCGACGCCGCCCACGGCGTAGGTTTTGGTGCCCTTGGGCAGAACCGCCCCGATCGCCTTCAACCCGCCGATCCCAAGCAAGGACGCGGGGAACAGTTTCAGGCCGTCCGCCCCGGCTTGCAAAGCGGCAAAGCATTCGGATGGCGTCATGATCCCCGGATAGGACAGCATGCCCGCCTGTTTGGTCGCCACGATCACGGAGGCATTTGTGTCGGGCGAGACGACCATGTGGGCGCCCATGTCTGCCAGCCGTTCGACCGACGGAACATCGAGCACCGTGCCGGCCCCGATCTGCGCCCGGTCCCCGACTGCGTCGAGCATCTTGCCGATACTGTCAAAGGGCTGGGGCGAGTTGAGCGGCACTTCGATCCGGTCGATCCCTGTCTCGATCAGTGTCGTGGCAATCTCGACGGCCTCTGCCGGGGTAACTCCGCGCAGGATGGCAATGATTTCGCGGCTCATTCGGCTCCTCCATATATTTGAGTGTAGGCGGCCGTGAGGCCTGCCAATGTCATGTCTTCGGCGCTTGGTGTCTGATGCACCGGCACGCCTTGGGTTGCCAATGCCGAGGTATAGGCCCGAGCGAGGCTTTGCGCGCCGATCATGGCGACCTGCTGGCCCAGCCAATAGGGACGCATGGCGGCAAGCTCCGCTCCGATCAGGAGACCAGACAGGCGCGCGCGGGCCGCATTCGGGTCGAGCCCGTCCAGGAGCCCCTCGGCGCGCAGCGAAAACAACGACGCCGCAAGGCTTTCGGGTCGGGAAATGGCTTGGTCCACCCCCGCGGCAAAGGCCGCGTCATCCCAACCGTCGCCCATGGAGTGGCGCAAGACGGAGTGCGCCGACAAAAGCGCGAACATCTCGCCGGTCATCGCCGTGCGGAAACTGACGATCTCGCCCGCACTGATATGCGCCCATTTGGTATGGGTGCCGGGCAGGCAGATAACACCGTCAAAGCCGGGATTGGTGGCAAGGTAGCCTGCGATCTGGGTTTCCTCCCCACGCATCACATCTGCGGGCCTGGCCTGTTTGACGCCGGGCAGGATGCGCACACTGAGCCCCTCCAGCGTCGTCTTTGCAGTCGTGGCGGCGTCCGCGCCGGGGGGCGCGCAGGGCACGGAGGCATAAGGCGCTTCGGCCCAGCCTTGCCGCGAGCCGACCATGCCGCAGGCCAGAACAGGCACCGGCAGCACATCGCCGCAGAGCTTTTGCAAGGCGGGTTCGAACCCAGTTGGATCAAGCGTGCCCATGCCGTCAGTCGATTGCCGACGTTCGATGACCGATCCGTCACTGCGCATCACCCACGCCCGCAGATGCGACGTGCCCCAATCCACTGCAATCCACGCCACATCCTGCATCACCCGGACACCACCACGCCGCCATCAATCGCCATGGACTGGCCCGTCATCATGCGGCTGACATCGGAGGCCAGAAACAGCGTCGCCCCGACGATATCGCGCGGTTCGAGATGCTCCTTGAGGCACTGACGTTCCATATGCGCGGCAAGCCCGTCGGGCGTCGCCCATTTGTCCAGTTGCTTTTGCGTCAGCACCCAGCCCGGCGCAATCACGTTGACCCGGATCTTGTCGGGACCGAACTCGCGCGCAAGGCTGCGCGACATGCCGTTGATGCCCGAATTGGCGCCGGTGTAGATCGGATAGCCCGCATTCCCCATCATGTAGCTGATGGAGGAGAAGTTGATGATTGATCCGCCCCCTGCCGCCTGCATGCCCGGAATGACCGCCTGACAGGCAAAGAAATAGGCTTTGAAGTTGATCGCGATCATCCAGTCCCAAAAGTCGCTGTCGACTTCGGCGGTGCTGTGGCGTTTGTCATTGGCGGCATTGTTGACCAGCGTGCTGATCGGCCCGTGGGCTGCCGCCGCCTGATCGATGCACGCCTTGAGCGCGTCCACATCCGTGATGTCGCAGGGCATGAACAGCGGACGGGTGCCATGCTTGGCCTCCACTTCGTCGCAAAAGGCCGAGGCGTCGGAGCGTTGGACAAAGGCGACCTTGGCCCCCTGTTCGAGAAACCCTTCGGTCAGGGACGCGCCGATGCCTGACCCACCGCCGGTGATGAACACGGACGTGTCTTTGAGGTCGTGAAATGTCGCAGTCTCTTTCATGGTTCAACTCTTTCTGGCGCGGATCAGGCAAGGTCGCCCTTGATGACCCACATCCGTTCGGGAAAACTCCATGGCAGCGTCAGGCCATGATACATCAGATAGGCACCGCTCACCACGATCGGGCCGGATTTCAGCGCGTTGGCTCCGCGCGAGAGATGCCCCACATCCTCCCGGTTGACCAGTTCGATGCGGTATTTTGCATTCGGCGTCAGCCGTGTCAGGCGCAAGGGGCGCGGGGCGATCTGGTCGCTTGTCGCGGCCTTGCCTGCAAAGACGACGAATTGCGCCCCGCCCTGCTCCAGATGTTGTTCAGCGATGACTGCCGGGTCGGCACTGTCGAGGCGCAGGATATCCGCGCCCGTCATCCACGACCGGTTGTGTTTCCACCAACTGGTGACGTCGGTCAGAACCTGCGTTTCGTCTTCGGTCAATTCGCGCGGGTCCATCTCGAACCCCATATGGCGCTGTGCGGCGACCCAAGCGCGGAACCGGATATCAAGCGTGCGCCCGGACGTATGGCAAACGCGGGGACCAACATGGCTGCCGGTGACGGCCATCGGCAGGAAGATCGACGCGTTATGCTGCATCCGCAGACGTTCTACAGCGTCGTTGCTGTCACTCAGCCACACGCGTTGGGTCCGCTCCATGATCCCGAAATCGATACGACCGCCACCTGAGGCGCAGCTTTCGATCTCCACATGGGGAAATTCGCGACGCAACCGATCCAGCAACGCATAGGATCCCCGCGTCTGCGCCGCATCCGGCATCGGCAACACGCGATTGTGGTCCCATTTGACATATTCGATGTCATGGCGGCTCAGAATGTCGCTGATCCGGGCAAAAAGGAAGGACTGCACGGCAGGCAGCGCCATGTTGAGCGCCATTTGCTGACGGCCCATGATCTGATCCTCGCCGCCCAGCGCCCAGTCGGGATGGGCGCGGAAGATGTCGGAATTCGGGTTGATCATCTCGGGCTCGAACCAGATCCCGAACGTCATGCCGAGGCTCTTGACGTGGTCGATCAGCGGGGTGAGACCATCGGGATACTTGCGCGGATCGACTTCCCAATCGCTCAGCGCCTGGGTGTCGTCATCGCGGTTGCCGAACCAGCCATCGTCCAGCACGAACCGCTCGGCCCCCAGCTTGGCAGCGCGTTCGGCGATGTCTTTCAATTCGTCCAGATTGTGGTTGAAATAGACAGCTTCCCAGCAGTTGTAATGCACCGGGCGTGGCGCGTCGGGACGCGGAAAGGTCACGACCCGGTCGCGCAAATGCCGTTGAAACGCAACGGCACAGCCGTTCAGCCCATCGTCGGAGAACACGGCGTAGAGCTTGCCGGTGGAAAAGCGGGTCTGCGCGCTGCTCTCGACGCGGGACGCATGTCCGAACTGGATTTGACGGCGCCCATCGGGCAGTTCTTCGGCGACCATGCGGTGCCCGCCGGACCAGCCATAGTGGAATGCGTAGGTGTGGCCCGAAGCGTTGGAGGCCCCGCGCACCGGCACGATCAGGCCGGGAAAATGCTCATGCCCGGTTCGCCCGGTCCGGTTCTCGCGGTAGCGCATGCCGGCAGACCACGGGGTCCGGTTCATCTGAAATTCACCACACCAGCGCCCGGCGAAATCGATCATCTCGTCGCTGAGTTGCGGCGCAGGGAAGACCGGTGCGCTGAGCCAGTGCAGGTGCATCGGTTGTTCGGCCTCAACCTCTGCGCTGGCTTCGATGATGTGGGTTTCCACATCAATGGCAAAGCGCGCCCGGTAGGTCAGCGTACGGTCCTGATCCAGATAGGTCAGCACCAGTACGCCGTCGCCCAGATCCGCCTGCTCCAAACGGAACTTGGGCAAGAACGGCGCGCCGTCCCCGGTGCGAATGATCAACCCCGGTTGGCCGGGAAACGACCGCGTCGCTTCGGGACAGATGCTCAACTCGGGGTTTGCATCCAGCATGCCCCCGGTCACATCCAGCGCATAGGCTTGGTAAAGGGTCGTCAGATCTTCTTGGTCCGGCAGCGAGGGTCCCCAATAGACGACCTCGGCCAATCGACCCTTGTCAGAGCCCAGAACCAGAGTCTGACGCCCGTCATCCAGACGCCAACATCGTATCACTTTACAGCCCCCAACGTCAGACCAGATATGAAATGCCGCTGCATCAGGAAGAACATCACCACAGGCGGAACCGCCGCCAGCAAGGACGCAGCCGAAACCAGATGCCAGTTGTTGACGAACTGACCATTGAGGGCACGCACGCCAGCGGTGATCGGCTTGGCGGCCTCGCCTTGCGTCAGCACGTTGGCCCAGAAGAAATCGTTCCACACGAAGGTGAAAATCAACACGGCCAGTGCCGCGATCGCGGGCCGCACCAGAGGCAGGATCACGTACCAGAAAATCTTCCACTCCGCGACGCCTTCGATGCGGGCGGATTCCACCAGATCGAAGGGCAGTGCCTTGATGAAGTTGCGCATGAAGAGGGTACAGAACCCGGTCTGGAAGGCTGCGTGGAACAGGAATTGCCCTGCGATGGTGTCATAGAGCCCCGTTTGCACCGACATGTCGCGCACTGGCACCATGAGGATCTGAAACGGGATGAAGTTGCCTGCCACGAACAAGAAAAACAGCGGCAGTGCCACCCGGAACCGGTAGATCGCCAGCGCATAGCCCGCAAGGCAAGCCAATGCGACCGAGATCATGACCGTGGGCACCGTGATGAGCACCGAGTTCAACATGTACTGCGCCGCCGCCGATTGGGTAAACACGGCGGTGTAATTGTCGATCAGCGCGAATTCCGACGGCCAGCCAAACACGTTGCCCGAGTTGATATCCTTGGCCGACCGGATCGACGTCAGAAAAATCGCGATCAGCGGCAACAGCCACAGGATCAGCGCAAAGGGCAGAAAGGTCTGGTAAGCAAGACGCGCTATCTGGGTGGATTTTTCGATTGGACGTGGAAACATATCAACGACCTCCCTTTTCGTCCTGGTACATGCGCCACAAGAAGTAACTTATGAAAATCAACATGATACCGAACAGAACTGTTGCAACGGATGACCCGTATCCATAGCGCTCGCCATATTCCGAAATCGCGACTTCGTACATGTAATGCGACAGCACGTTGGTGGACCCGAATGGCCCGCCCTGCGTCATGATCGCAATCATGTCGAAAGAGCGCAAAGCGCCGATGACGGTCACGACAATAGCGATGAAGGTCGCGGGCTTGAGCTGTGGAACGACGACATACCACAGCATCTTCCAGCCCTTGGCCCCGTCCAAACGGGCCGCTTCGATCTGGTCGGCGGCCACGTTGTTGAGGCCGGTGAGATAAAGGATCATGCAATAGGCGATCTGTGGCCAGAGGCCCGCCGCAATGATGCCGTAGGTGGCCCATTCCGGGCTCGACAGGATATCGGGCGCGGGGCGCGAGCAGGTGAAGGTGACGTTGCCCACGATGTTGATCGTCTCTTCGCAGAAGAGCGCTTTCCAAACCGTGCCGACGACACCGAAATCCGGGTTGTAGAACCAGCCAAAGATCAGACCGACAACGACCTGAGAGATCACGAAGGGAAAGAAGAACATCGACTTGTAAAACCGCATGCCCGTCACCGTCTGGTTCAGGTAGAGCGCGATGAACAGGCCCAGCGGCACTGCGAGCATATACAGAACCAGCCAGGCGATGTTGTTGCGCAGCGAGGTCCAGAAGTTCGGATCATCCCAGAGTTTGACGTAGTTGCCGAAACCCACCCAGGTGGCCGTGCTTTCGCCGTCGGCCGTGTAAAGTCCGTTCCATTCATAGAGGCTCAGCCAGAGGCTCTCGAAGATCGGGATGACGACGTAGATGGCGAAAAAGATCAGGGCGGGGATCAGGAATATCCACGGAGCGACGGCCAGTTTGTTGCGACTGAGCCAGTTTGGCTTGGCCTGCGGTTGATGCGCGGCATCAGACATGGGGCATGCTCCTGATCTGGTGTGTGAGGTGCCTTGGTGCCGACACCCAGTAACCTCGTGAAAACGCAAGATGGGCGCGCTTTCAAAGGGTTAATGATAGGAACGGGGTGGACATAAATGCCCACCCCGAAGGTCGCTTAGTTGTAGACTTCTTCCTGAACCGTATCGAGGCGCTCAAGGATGGCGTCGACCTTGGAGGGGTCCAGCATGAATTCCTGGAAGCCTTCCATACCTGCCTTGGCCATCGCTGCAGGCGCGTCACGGTCATAGAACTGGGCCAGGCCTTGGGCGCTGTTCAACAGGGCAAAGCCTTCCTGAATGAACTTGTCATCCGAGATGTCCGCCTTGGAGTTGATGGGCAGCTGACCGATGGTCATGTTCCACTGGGTCTGCACATCGGGGCGCGCGACGAAGGCCAGGAATTTCTTGGCATCTTCGACGTTCTTGGCGTTGGTCGGAATAAAAAACGCGTCCGCCGGCGCTTCTTCGGCAGGGGCGATCGCTGGATCGATGGTCGGGAACGGCATGAAGTCGATCTGCTCTTCGGTCAGACCGGCGTTCTTGAACCCGTCTACCGCAAAGTTGCCCATCACGTACATCGCGGCGTCACCGTTGGCGAAGGGTGCGATGGCATCCTGCCAGGACATGCTGGCATGGTTGTCGATAAAACCACATTCGTTGATCAGCGTTTCCCAGTTCGCAAAGGTCGCGCGGATGCGGGGATCGGTGTACTTGATCTCGCCCGCGGTCAGCGCGTTGTGGACGTCATAGCCGTTGGTGCGCAGGTTGATGTAGTCAAACACGCCCGCAGCCGTCCAAAGGAATTTCGTGCCGATCGCAAAGGGGGTGACCCCGTTTTCCTTCATCTTGGCACAGGCGCCCAGCAGTTCGTCCCATGTCTGGGGCTCTTCCAGCTCCAGCAGGTCGAAGATGTCTTTGCGATAATAGATGCCCCACTGGTAATAGCTGTAAGGCACACCCCAGATTTTGCCGTCACGCGACATGGTGGGCATGATCGCGGCCAGATCTTCCTTGAAGCCGTTTTCTTCCCAGACGTCATCCACCGGCTGGAACAGGCCCGCATCGACGAAGGGCGCCATGCGGTTGCCGGGGTACCAACTGGTCACGTCTGGCGCATCGGCGGTCAGGAAATTCCGAATCGCTGTCTTGTGCGCTTCGCGGTCGTTGTTGTTGACGATCACGTTGATGTCGGGGTTTTCCTCTTGGAAAAGTGCAACAGCGTCGTCAAAGCCCTTCTTGGGGCCGGGGTTCAGGTCGTCAAAGTTGATGACCAGATCGCGCGCAAAGGCGCTGCCTGCCATAGCCGACAGGGCAATCGCCGCCACGGCGGTTTTAACATTCAGGAACATGGTTTCCTCCCTTAGTTCCGTTTTCTCCCAGATCCGGAGCTTGTCTCATTGCTCCGGAAACGGAAAGTCAGATTTCTTTTGACTTACAGTCTCTCTTCGTGGAAGTTCCACATAGTGAAACTGAATTCCAACTATTGGAACTATGCGGTGGAGCGCGGGTCAGGTCAACACTTTCCTGCATCAGGCTCGGGAGGAGCAAGATGAACACGCAAACGCCCCGGCAAGGGGATGGAACCATTGGCAAGGCACTGGATGTGCTTGACCTCGTTGCGGGGTTTGAACGGCCTGTGCGGTTCTCGGAAATTCTGGCGCAATCGACCCACCCCAAGGCCACGCTATACCGTTTGATCCAGACGCTCACGAACCTTGGCATGCTGCGCTATGACGTCGATCGCCAGACCTATGCGCCGGGCCTGCGTCTGGTGCGTCTGGCCCATGCGGCATGGCGTCAGAGCAGTCTTGCCCCCATTGCGCGGCCGCATATCGATGCCCTGTCCGAAGCCATGGGCGAGACGGTTCATCTGGCGCAACTCGACGGTGGTCAAGTGCTTTATGTGGACAAACGCAACGCCGCTGAACCGCTGGAAATGTTCAGCCAGGCAGGCAAGGTCGGGCCCGGATATTGCACGGGCGTCGGCAAGGCGATGATGGCCTTTCTGAGCGATGAGGCGCGCGCATCGGCCCTCGCCCAGCAGGCTTATTTTGCCCACACGGCCCATACGCACACGAGCGCCGAATCACTGGCGGCCGAACTTGACGAAATCAGGGCCGGTGGCATCGCCTTCGACCGCGAAGAGCATGAGCCCGGCATTATCTGCGTGGCAGCACCAATTCTGTCCGACGCCGGGCGGGCCATCGGCGCGCTCAGCATCACCACATCCACGGCGCGCAAGTCGCTGACAGACCTGTCCGCGCTGGCACCACATCTGCGATCCACCGCGCACGACATCGCGCAAGCGGCAGCGAATTGGCAGTTTCCAAGCCAATGAAGTCCAATTTTTCGAGGAGGGGAGAACCATGACAGGCGTTACACTGCAAAAGGCGGTCAAGAAATACGGAGCCACCCAGGTCATCTTTGACGTGGACCTGACGATTGAAGACGGCGAATTCTGCGTCTTTGTCGGGCCATCGGGCTGTGGCAAATCCACCTTGCTCCGGATGATCGCGGGGCTCGAAGAAACCAGTGGCGGCCAAATCTATATCGGCAGCCGGGACGTGACACACATGGACCCGGCCCAGCGCGGCATTGCGATGGTGTTTCAGACCTACGCACTTTATCCGCACATGACGGTCGAGCAAAACATGGGCTTTGGCCTGAAGATGAACAACGTCCCCAAGGACGAGATCAACCGAAAGGTCAGCGCGGCCAGCAAGATCCTCAAGCTTGATGACTACCTTGACCGCAAACCGGCCGCCTTGTCCGGAGGCCAGCGCCAACGCGTTGCCATTGGCCGGTCCATCGTGCGCGGGCCGGAGGTTTTCCTGTTCGATGAACCCCTTTCGAACCTCGATGCGGAACTGCGTGTCGACATGCGCGTCGAGATTGCCCGCCTGCACAAGGAACTGGGCACGACAATGATCTATGTGACCCACGATCAGGTCGAGGCGATGACGCTGGCCGACAAGATTGTCGTGCTGCGGGCAGGTTATGTCGAGCAGGTCGGCAGCCCGATGCACCTGTATCAGGACCCCGACAACAAGTTCGTGGCCGGGTTTATCGGCTCTCCCGCCATGAATTTTGTCGCAGGCGTCGCCGAGGCCGGAGGTGTGCGCGTGCCTGCCCTATCCGATATCGTCGTCCCCACTTCCGTCACCTTGCCAACCCCCGGCACGGCCGTCACAGTGGGCATCCGCCCGCAGGACATGGAACTGACGGCGGCCACGTCTCCGATCAAGCTCGACATCCGTGAACGATTGGGTGGCGTCGCCTATGACTACCTGACCACGCCGACGGGCGAGCGGCTGGTTGTGGAATCCAAGGGCGATCTGGCGATGGAGGAAGGCACCGAAGTCACCGTGTCCTTCGACGAAAGCCGCACCATGTTCTTCGACAGTGAAAGTGAAATCCGGCTTCGGTAAACCAGCGCTGACTTGGCTTAAACACTGCACGGTCGCCGCCACATCTTGAGCGGCGGCCTTTTCCGGATGAGCATTCAACGGCGGCGGCTTCACCCTGGTTAAAAATGGGGGCAAAAATCCAAAATGAGTGCAAAAGACAATCTTGGATCCATTTTTGGCAGAAAAGTATCCAGAAAGATCGCATCAGGACAATCGTACTCGTATCAAAACTGAAGTCCCGTTGGTGACATGGTGCACAAGGACCGCATTCCGCGGCGCGCAGCATGCAAAGCGAACCACCATTTCAGCACCACATACATAACATTTCGCGGCCGATGGTGCGCACAAGCTTTGCTGTCATCATCAAAGAGATGGAAACAATCTCAAACTTAATAGATTTCAGGCACAGCCTTCACTTTTGCCCGCGCAGATATTCCATGACGGCAGGGCGCGCGCTCATATCGCCACGGTGACGGGAATCCATGATCACCTTGCGCACCTCTTCCAGATTGGACCGCCGCAAGAGTGATTTTACCGGCCCGATGGAAGCAGGACGCATGGACAGGCTGCGCATGCCAATGGCCGCAAAACACAACGCTTCAACGGGGCGGCCTGCATCCTCGCCGCAGAACGACAAAGGCGTGTTGGTCTGCGCGCAGCGCTCCACGATCCGTTCGATAAAGCTCAGGAACGAGATGTTGAGCGTGTCGTAACGGCGGCGCACACGTTCGTTTTCGCGATCCGCCGCAAAGAAGAACTGTTTGAGGTCATTGCCGCCGATCGACAGAAACCCGACCTCCTCGAAAAACTTTTGCGGCGCAAAGGCGAGGCTGGGCGTTTCGAGCATGGCGCCAACCTCGATTTCAGACGGCAGCACATGCCCAAGGCGGCGTTCGCGGTCCATGGCCTTGTCCATCTCGGCCTTGGCCTGCGTGTATTCTTCGTATTGCGCCACGAAGGGGAACATGACCGTCAAGGGGCGGCCGTTCGCGGCACGGATCAATGCCTGCAACTGCATGCGCAGGATGCCTGGCTTGTCCAGCCCCACACGAATCGCACGCCAGCCCAGGGCCGGGTTCGGTTCGTCATTGGGTTTCATGTATGGCAGAACCTTGTCAGACCCGATGTCGAGCGTCCGAAAGGCCACTCTTTTGCCATTGGCGGCCTCGAGCACACGGGCATAAAGCGCGCTCAGCTCGGACCTTTGCGGCATCTTGTTGCGCACAAGGAACTGAAGCTCGGTCCGAAACAGGCCAACGCCTTCGGCACCGGACCCCTGCAGCGATGGCAGATCAGCCATCAATCCTGCGTTCATATGCATTCCGATCACAGTCCCGCACAGGGTTTGCGCCGGTTTGTCGCGAATCGACGCATAGCGTTCGGTGGCCGCTGCCTGCATCGCCATCTTGTCGCGAAAGGCAGACACGACGCTGTCATCGGGACGCAGATGCACGATGCCCTGTTCGCCGTCCACCATCACGTGATCGCCGTTCAAGGCTTCGAGTGTTGCGCGCTCGACGTGCACGATCAGAGGGATCGCAAGGGCGCGCGCGACAATGGCCGCATGGCTCCCCACGGACCCGGCCTCAAGGATGATGCCCTTGAGCTTGCGGTCATAATCAAGCAGCTCGGCCGGACCGATATTGCGGGCAACCAGGATCGGGTTTTCCGGCATTTCAGCCCCAGTGTCTGCGCCCTGCCCCGTGAGAATGCGCAACAGGCGGTTGGACAAATCGTCAAGATCGCTCAACCGTTCGCGCAGATAATTGTCCGTCGCCTGCCCGATGCGGGCACGGGCCAGCGATTGTTCCTTTTCGACGGCGGATTCAGCACTCAGACCGCTGCTGATGTCTTCTTCCATGCGCCGCATCCAGCCTTTGGAATTGGCGAACATGCGGTACGCTTCGAGGACTTCTTTTTGCTCCTTGTCAGCCGAGGCGTTGGTCAACATCTTGTCGACGCCCACACGCAACTCTTCCACGGCTTCGTTCAACCGCTCCAATTCCCGTTTCGGATCATCCGCAACCGGGTTGGTCACGACGACACGCGGTTCATGCAGCCAGATGTGGCCCTCCGCAACGCCCTCTTGGGCAACCGTCCCGCGCAACATGGTCGGTTGACTGTGGCGCGCACCCATTGCGCTGCCCTCGCCCACAAAGGCGCCAAGCTCGGCCATCTCGGCCAACACCATGGCGACGACTTCGAGGGCATAGACCTCATCCGCGGAAAATTCGCGAGACTGTTTGGACTGCACGACCAAAACGCCCAGGGTTTCGCCCAAACGCAGAATCGGAATGCCCAGAAAGCTGGAAAAGACTTCTTCGCCTGTTTCCGGCATGAACCGAAAGCCGCTTTCCTGCGGCGCATTTGCTGTATTCACAACCTGCCGTCGGCGCGCAACCCGCCCTACCAGCCCCTCTCCGAGGCGCAGTCGGGTCTGGTGTACGGCTTCGGGATTGAGCCCTTCCGTCGCACAAAGCTCCAGCGTGTCTTCGTCGCGAAACAGATAGACGGAGCATACTTCACTGCCGATGCTGGTCGCGATCAGGCTTGTGATCTTGTCCAGCCGCATCTGGCCTGTGGCATCGCCCGCCATCTCGTCACGCAGCCGACCCAGCAACTTGCGGCTTTCGGTTTCAAAGCGTTCGGCCATAGCCGTACGTCCCCCGTTTTGGTGCGCTCACAGCTAAATCACAGCACCGATCAAAGCGAAATGGCAAAGCGGCGGCGCGCCACCACTTTTGCTACTTTAAGTCGAACTAATACAGGTGCCTTGACCAATAATGCAAATTTTGCGCGCCGACGATCAGGCTGCTTTTTCCAATTCGAACGCATCATGTAGCGCTTGAACGGCCAACTCCACATATTTACGGTCGATCAGCACGCTGATCTTGATCTCGGACGTGGTGATGACCCGGATGTTGATGCCTTCCGCGCTCAGGACCCGGAACATCTTCGCCGCAACGCCGGTGTGGCTGCGCATGCCGATCCCAACGACGCTGACCTTGGCCACATCGGTGTCCGCGATCAGTTCCTGATAGTTGATGACGCTGTCGACCTTGGCATCCGCCATCGCTTTTTCCGCGCGCGCCACTTCGTTGGTCGGGCAGGACCACGTCATGTCGGTGCGCCCCTCTTCGGCAATGTTCTGGACGATCATGTCGACATTCACCCCCGCATCGCTGAGAGCAGTAAAGATCGTGGCGGCAATCCCGGGGCGGTCAGCCACGCTGACCAATGTCATTTTGGCCTCGTCCCGCGAAAAGGCGACGCCTGCCACTACATTGCTTTCCATGATGTCCTCCTCGGCGCAGACCAAAGTGCCTGCCTCATCGCTTGGTTCTTCGAAACTCGACAAAACGCGCAAACGCACGTTGTAGCGCATGGCCAGCTCGACCGACCGCGTCTGGAGCACCTTGGCCCCGAGACTGGCCAGTTCCAGCATCTCTTCAAAAGCAATCCTGTCGAGTTTACGGGCCTTTGACGACACCCGCGGGTCGGTGGTATAAACACCGTCCACGTCTGTATAAATGTCGCACCGCTCCGCCTCGAAGGCCGCGGCAAAAGCCACGGCTGTGGTGTCACTGCCGCCACGGCCCAATGTGGTGATGCGTCCTTCGGGGCTGATCCCCTGAAAGCCCGCCACAACGGCAACGCGCATACCTTCGGCAAATTTCGCATTGATATTGGTTGGCGGGATGCCCTCGATGCGTGCGCTGGAATGGGCCGATGTCGTCTGCACCGGTACTTGCCACCCTTGCCAACTGCGTGCGGGCACATCCATCTCTTGCAATGTCAGGGCCATCAGACCGGCTGTGACATTTTCACCGCTGGACACAACGGCATCATATTCGCGTGCATCAAAGAGGGGCGACGTTTCGTTGACCCAGCCGACCAGTTCATTGGTCTTGCCGGACATTGCCGAAACGATGACGATCACGTCATAGCCCTTGGCCACCTCAACACCCACACGCTTGGCAGCGCGGCGGATCCGGTCAAGAGTGGCCACGGATGTACCACCAAATTTCATCACAAGAACAGGCATCACGGCCTCACGTCAAAATCCCGATGGGCCATACGCTGACCCGCCCTCAAGCGCAAGGTGCACGAACGCCCCTCTCGTTTATTCCTGAGATTTCCGCGATGACAGTGCAATCATCACCGACAGGGCCCCCAAGAAAATTCGTACGAATTTTCTTGTCCCGCGCGGTCAATACGGATGCGCTTGCCCATCCCAGGTTTCGAACACACCGCTCGTATCCAAAGACAAGGCTTCAAATCTGTCGACAAGACCTGCCACGGATTGGTCCACCGTGATGGCGGCCGTGCGTCCGCCCATATCGGTCTGCACCCAACCTGGATGATAAATCCCGACGGCAATATCCCCCGCCAGTTCAGCCGCCAGATTGCGCCCGACATTCAACACCGCAGCTTTGGATGCACGGTAGATATAGCTGCCCCCCGGCGCGCGCGTATGCGACGCCATTTGCGACGAAATGATTGCTATCTTGGGTGCCGTCGCAGCCCGCAGATTCGGCAACATGGATTGGATCGTCAAAAATACACCCGTCACATTGGCTGCAAAGCTCTGCGCCCACAGATCCGGCGCATAGCCGGTTTCCAGGGACTCGCCTTTGTCCAGGTATATACCGGCATTGCACACCAAAAGGTCTACCGCTTGTCCCGCCAACGCCGCGGACATCGCCGCATGGTCCGCAGGTTGTGTCACATCAAGTGTTATATCAGCGCCCGCAGACCGGCCCGTCCCGGTCACCTTGTGGCCTTGATCACGGTAATGCGCGGCCAAGCCTGCGCCGATGCCACGCGTGGCACCTGTAATGACGATATGCATGAAATTCAGTTCGCTTTGCGTGTTGGAATGAAGGGCAACGGGAGCACAGGCACTCCGTCTTCGATCAGCGCCTTTGCTTCGGTCAGGTTGGCCTCGCCCCAGATGGGTTTTTCCGGTGAATCTCCGAGGTGCATGGCGCGGGCCTGTCTGGCAAAGTTTCCGCCGACATAGGTGGCGTTCTTTTCGACGGAATCGCGCATTTCAGACAGGGCCTTGGCCATATCGTGCGCGGGAACGTCCGGAGCGTCATGCGTTTCGGGCGTGCCCACGGACAAGGGTCGCTCGCGTGCAGTGCTGACGTTCGGAGCCATGATCGCCTTGCCAACATCGCGCGCACCACAGACCACACAACTGACATGGCCGCCCGCTTTGAGCGTGTCATAGGCATCAGCCGAGGCGAACCAACTTTCAAACACATGGCCATCGCGGCATTTCAGGGCGTATTTTATCATTGTGACCGTAATTTAGGTGCTGCACCAGAAATAGCAATCGGTTCGCGTGCCGCGATCACCACCCGATGCGTGGGTCAAAATCACGCAGGATGCGCGCCAATTCTGGTTCGCCAACCATGTTGGCCGCCTGTTTTCGGCTGAACCACTTGCGTTTACGCTGGCCTTGTTCCGGAAAGTCTCTCGCCAGCGATTTCACCTTCACCGCATATATCATCGCCACGCAGGGCAACATTTCGTCCTCATCCAGCATCTTGGTATAAGAAAACAACCCTAGGGGCCGCCCCTCGGCGTGTCCGACGACGCCCGCTTCTTCCCACGCCTCCTGAGCCGCACTTTTTTGCGGGGTCAGCCCGTCGATCGGCCATCCTTTGGGCACAATCCAGCGTCCGGTGCGCCGCGTGGTCACCAGGAGAATTTGAACTTTGTTTCCTTTGAGCCTGTAACACAACGCTGCAAACTGCGTGCGGATGGACGTTTTAGGCGATTTGCCAAAATTCAAAGGCAACTGTTTAATAATGGGGGCGGTCACTGCAAAGACCCTCCTCTTTTTTCGATTTGTATCGTATTTCTCAGGCGAATTCCAGAATCTTCGTTTATTCCCAGTGTACAAAGCGCCCTGAGCGGCACCTTGGTGCAGTTGAGAGCGCAATTTGCCGCCTTTCTTCTCTTGAGCCGGGACACCGCATCCCCAATAGTACGCCTGTGATGAAAACCTCCGTGTGGATCAAAGGCTTGGCGGTCGCCCTGTCTTGCGCCCTTCTGGCGCAGGCGGGGTATGCAGAACCTGTTCGGATATTCGCGGCGGCCAGCCTGCAAGGGCCACTCGATGAGATTGCACGGGACTGGGACACGGAAGTCGTCATCAGCTATGGCGGCAGCGGCACGCTGGCACGCCAGGTCAGCCTTGGCGCACCGACAGATATCGTGATTCTCGCCAACACAGCGTGGATGGACTGGCTTTTGGAAAACGGCCACGTCACCGGTCCCGCAACAGACATCATTTCAAACCGGTTGGTTCTTATTGGGCCTTTGGGCGACACGCCCCTGCCCAATCCGACAGCATCAGAATTGCTGGACCGACTTCAGGGCGGACGTTTGGCCATGGGACAGCACCTGTCCGTTCCCGCAGGGATCTATGCTCAGGCGTGGCTGCAAGATATCGGTGCTTGGGATACGTTGCGCTCTCACCTTGCCGAGACGGACAACGTCCGCGCTGCATTGCTGCTTGTGGCGCGCGGCGAGTTGCCGCTGGGTGTAGTCTATGCCTCTGACGCAGCCGCAAGCCCGGCCGTCTCCGCGCTCTGGTCCGTTCCACCATCACACCACCCCCCCATCCGATACAGCGCCGCCGCATTGACCCCGACAGGGGCCGATTTTCTGACCTATCTGGGCACCCGGACAGATACATTCGTCGCCGCCGGCTTCACGGCCCTGCCATGATGTTGGACGCCGCAGGTTGGGAGGCGCTGCGCCTGTCGCTGCTTGTCGGGGTGACGGCCACAGCATTTGCCTTACCGCTGGCCATTTGGGTGGCATGGCTGCTGGCGCGCGGTGAATTCTGGGGCAAGGCGGCGTTGAACGCCCTTGTGCACCTGCCGCTGGTGTTGCCCCCGGTCGTCACAGGCTATTTGCTCTTGATCGCCTTCGGGCGCACTGGCCCCATCGGCATATTCCTCGAAGAAACCATCGGCCTTGTACTGGCTTTCCGGTGGACAGGGGCGGTTCTGGCATCCATCGTCATGGGGTTCCCTCTTATGGTGCGTGCCATTCGGCTGGCGATCGAGGCGGTCGATCCCAAGCTGGAACAGGCCGCGCGCACGCTGGGCGCACCGGGGCATGCGGTGTTTCGCACCGTTACCCTGCCCCTGATTCTGCCGGGTATCCTCGCGGGCGGCGTCATGGGTTTTGCCAAAGCCATCGGTGAGTTCGGCGCGACCATTACATTCGTCGCCAACATTCCCGGAGAGACGCAAACGCTGCCCTCGGCCATCTACGCGCTGCTGCAAGTCCCGGGCGGCGAAGATACTGCGATAAGCCTCGTGATCTGGGCCTGCATCCTGGCGCTCTCGGCGGTCGTGTTGTCGGAATGGCTGGCACGCCGCGTGGCCGCGAGGATCGCGGGCGCATGACACTCAGCGTCGCACTCCAGCACAACCAGGGGGCCTTTTGCCTCGATGTGGCCTTTGACGCCGGTCCCGGTGTCACCGCCTTGTTTGGCAGGTCCGGCGCTGGCAAGACGACGATTGTGAACGCCGTTGCAGGCCTGCTCAGGCCAGATACGGCACACATCACGCTGGACGGTGTAACCTTCAACGATACCGCCACGTTCCTGCCAGCGCACAAACGGCGCGTGGGCTATGTCTTTCAGGATGCGCGTCTGTTTCCCCACCTCACTGTCGCGCAAAATCTCGACTATGCGCTGCGCTTCGGCGCCCGGCCCAGGGGACGCGACCGGATCATCGAAATGCTGGGCATCGGTGATCTGCTGGCACGCCGCCCCGCGACGCTGTCGGGCGGGGAAAAACAGCGGGTAGCGCTCGGTCGGGCCTTGCTGGCCGATCCGCGGTTGCTGTTGATGGACGAACCGCTCGCCGCTCTGGATGGGCCTCGCAAGGCCGAGATCCTGCCCTATCTGGATCGGCTCAAGACCGAAAGCGCGGTGCCGATCCTCTATGTCAGTCACGCCGTCGAAGAGGTCGCCCGTCTGGCGGATCACATGGTTCTACTGACCGATGGAAAGGTTGTGCGGCACGGGCCGCTGATGGACGTGATGGCCGACCCGGCGGCAGTGCCGCTGCTGGGCGTACGCGAGGCCGGCGCCGTTTTGCGCGCGACGGTCGAGGCGCATGGCGACGACGGCCTGAGCACGTTGCGCGTCGCGGCAGGCCCCTTGCAGTTGATGGGGGTCGAGGCCCCCGTCGGCGCAGAAATACGCCTGCGTGTTCTGGCCCAGGATGTGCTGTTATCGCTTGAGCATCCCACGGGGCTCAGTGCGCAAAACATCCTGCCCGTCACAATCCTGGCCATCAAATCGGGCGATGGTCCGGGCGCTGCGATCGCGCTGGATGCGGCAGGTGATACGCTGCTGGCGCGGGTGACCTCGCGGGCCGTGGCGTCGATGGACCTTGCCCCCGGCAAGTCCGTGTTTGCCGTCATCAAGGCCACGTCCATCGCGCAGACCGCCATTTCCGGCGGCGTTATTTCAGGTGCAAAACCCGCGCCCTGAGTTGCTCGACCACCTGTTCTTGCGGCAAGTCCGCGGCGATGGCCAACCGGCGCACCCCGAAATGCACGTGGGCCATATCGGTATAATAGCTCGTATAGGCGTAGTTCGTCGCTGCCCCTGCCACCGCGCCCAAGACCGGCACCGTCTGGGCGGCGAGTTTCTGCCCCATCACAACGGCAAGGCGCGGGGCGACACGGGCGATGACAGCCTGCATCGCCGTGCCGGTAAAGGCCAGCCGTGCGGACAAAAAAGCGATGTCGCTGCCGTCGTCATGCTCAAGCGGACCCGCAGAGGAAAAGACCTGTACGCAATCAAAGCGCACCGACTCCGTACTTGGGTCAAAGCCGTGCTCGACAGCGACCCCTTCGATCACGCGCAACAAAAGCGTCGTGGTCACGGGCAATTCGGCAAGCGCCGTGGGCAAGCCCCCAAAGCCGCCCGCCGCCCCCATCGCGGTGCCCACGGCCGTGTTCAGCCATTCGGATTGATCCGGAACCCACTTGCGCGACTTGCTGGCGGCGATCATGGCCTGTTCAAGGGCCGCGCGGGTTGCCGTGTTCAATTGTTGGGAGACAGGCTCGGGCAACCGATCCAGAAGGCTTTCTGCCCGAGTGCCCAACAGGTTCAGAACCTGAATGCCCACTCCTCCTGCAGCCTTGTAGCGCTTGGCCAAGCGCTGAAGCTCTTCGTCGGGATCAATCGGGTCGGCAAGGACAATTTCGTTCATGGATCATTAAGTGGGGCATCCTGCCCCGGTTTTCAATCCAACCGCGTGACATCTCCGGTGATGCCATCCCAGGCACCCGGCTGCACCGCACGGCCCAGAACCCTGTCGGGATTGGTTGGCGGCGGCATCACGACGCCGTCCAGACGGGTGAAGCCAAAGCGGTTGTAGTAGGGCGCGTCGCCCACCAGCATGACCCGCGCCCACCCCAATGGTTCCGCAGCTTCAAGCGAGGTCTCGATCAACTGCCTGCCAAGCCCTTCGCCCTGCCGCGTCGGGTGCACCGCGACAGGCCCCAACAGCAAGGCAGCATGACCGCCCACGCGGATTGGCCAATAGCGAATCGCACCTGCCAGAATACCGTCGATGTCGCGCGCCACATGGCTCAGCCCCGCTTGCGGCGGCACGCCGTCTCGCAGGCGGTACGACGACAACGCCTCGCGCCCGGGCGCAAAGCAAAGGTCATAGAGTGCCTCCACCTCCCACCAGTCCTCGGGCGTCTCGATTGTCAGGTGGTACATCTTTTGCAGGCTTTTTTCGTCTGATCTGGTGCACGGCCTATCATGGGGGTAATCGTGAGGCAAACCACCACATTGGAGCTTTCATGTTTTACCGACCCAGCGACGGACACGGCCTGCCACACAACCCCTTCAACGCCATCGTGACGCCCCGGCCCATTGGCTGGATTTCAACCCACGGCAGCGACGGCTCTGACAATCTCGCCCCCTACTCGTTTTTCAACGGCGTGGCCTATGTGCCGCCACAAGTCATGTTTGCATCGACCGGAAGCAAGGATGACCGGGACGGCACCAAGGACAGCGTCGCCAATATCCGCGAAACAGGCGTGTTCTGCGTCAACGTGGTGGAACACGCGATGAAAGATGTGATGAACCAGACCTCTGGCCCGTGGGACGCGGAGACGGATGAATTTGATCTGGCAAAGATCGAAAAGGCCGCCTGCAGCGAGATCGATTGCGCACGCGTGGCCGCGACCCCTGCCGCGCTGGAATGCCGGATGACGCAAATCGTCCAGATCGAAGGGGCCGCAAATTTCGTGGTCTTCGGCGAAGTTGTCGGCGTACACTTGCGCGATGATTGCATCGTCGACGGTATTTTTGACGTGCTGCGTTACAATCCCCTGACCCGTCTCGGATATCGCGATTATTCTGTCATTCGCGATAAATTCAGCCTCAATCGCCCGGGAGAATAGGATGCCAGGATTTCCCGATCCGGGCCGGACCTATCCAATCGAATTACCGGATGGCTCGACGCACAAGGGCACGGTGTTTTTGAACCAAGTGATTGAACATCCAAATTTCGAGATTGGCGCCTACACCTACGCGTCTGATTTCGATCCGCCTGACGATTGGGCGACACGACTGGCCCCCTATCTGTTCGAGGGTGGACCGGACCGGCTGATCATTGGCAAGTTCTGCCAGATTGCCAGTGGGGTGCGGTTCATTACCAGTGGCGCCAACCACGCGACCGATGGGGCGACGACCTTTCCCTTTCCGATCTTTGACCCCGCGCAGATTGGGTCCTATCGGCCAGATAGTCGCGATACGGTTATCGGACACGACGTCTGGCTGGGATACGGCGCGACGGTTTGCCCCGGCGCAAGGATTGGGAGCGGTGTCATCGTGGGCGCAGGCGCAGTCGTCCGCGGGACTGTGCCGGATTACAGTGTGGTTGTTGGCAATCCTGCGCAAGTGGTCCGTATGCGGTTCAATGCCGATGACGTGAAACGGCTGCGGGACATCGCATGGTGGGATTGGCCCGCCGACAAAGTGGCACGCGCCGCGCCCGCATTGCTGGCAGGAGACATTTCCGCGTTAGAAAGCTTTTAGGTCAACCGTTTTCCGACACGGAAAATACAGGAAACCGATACGGTTTCCTGTACAGTTAGGAAGGTTGGGCGAGGACCATTTTCCGTGTCGGAAAATCGCCAGAAAACGCGTCGTTTTCTGCGCCTTTTAGTGGCCGCCCAAAATACCTGTACGCACACCGTAATCTGTCGCGATTTCGTAGTCGGGGTCGTCATCACTGTCGACGATGAGGTGGCCCGCATTGGTCAACAACCTGTGGCAATCGTGTGTCAGATGGCGCAACTGCAACCGTTTGCCCACCTCTTCGTATTTGATGGCGATCGCTTCGATCGCCTGCAAAGCAGACTGATCTACCACCCGACTGTCCGCAAAGTCTACAATCACGGCCGATGGATCGTTCTCCACGTCAAACAATTCGATGAACCCAGACGCCGAGCCAAAGAACAGCGGTCCTTGCACCTGATAAACCCGCGCGCCTTCCGGCGTCTGGTAGGTCTTGGCGTGAATACGCCGCGCGTTGTTCCAGGCATAGGCCAAGGCAGAAACGATAACGCCCACAACCACCGCGACCGCAAGGTCTTCCATCACGGTCACGACTGTGACCAAAACGATCACGAACGCATCTGTCAAAGGGACTTTGCGCAGAATTTTCAGCGAGTTCCAGGCAAAGGTTCCGATCACCACCATGAACATCACCCCAACCAGCGCCGCCAGTGGGATCAGCTCGATGACCGACGAGCCGACAAGGATAAAGGCCAGCAAAAACAGCGCCGCAGCAATCCCTGCAATCCGCGTCCGTCCGCCCGATTTGACGTTGATCATCGACTGGCCAATCATCGCACAACCGCCCATGCCACCAAAGAAACCTGTCGCCGTATTGGCCACGCCCTGTGCAATGCACTCCTGGCTGGCGCCCCCACGCTGCCCCGTCAGATCACCGACAAGGTTCAGCGTCAGCAAGCTTTCGATCAGACCAATCGCCGCCAGTATGACCGCGTAGGGCAGAATGATCTCCAGTGTTTCCCAAGTCAGCGGAACCGCCGGAATATGGAAAGGCGGCAAACCACCCTGAATGCTGGCCAGGTCCCCAACCCGCGGCACATCAAGGCCAAAGCCGATCACCACAGCCGCCACGATGCCAATACCCGCCAAAGGCGCCGGGATCGCCTTGGTGATGCGTGGCGCGACCCAGATGATCACCATCGTCGCTGCGACCAGCGCCAGCATCAGGAACAGCGGCATGCCCGACAGCCACTCGCCTCCCGCCATGCCATGGCCCGATGCTTCCATGCTGCCCGGCACCTTGAACTGCGTCATCTGCGCCAGGAAAATCACGATGGCCAGCCCGTTCACAAAGCCCAACATCACCGGATGCGGCACGAGCCGGATGAACTTGCCCCACTGCATCACGCCTGCAAAAACCTGCAGCAGTCCCATCAGAACCACCGTCGCAAACAGATACTCGACCCCGTGCTGAGCGACCAAAGCAACCATGACGACGGCCAAAGCGCCGGTCGCCCCTGAAATCATGCCGGGACGACCACCAAAAATGGCCGTGATCAGACCAACCATGAACGCCGCATAAAGCCCAACCAGCGGATGAACCCCTGCCACGAAGGCAAAGGCTACGGCTTCGGGCACCAACGCCAAAGCAACGGTGAGACCCGACAACAGTTCTGTCTTGATCTGCATCGGGGTCAGCTTCACTTCGCCCGGCGAAATTGAAAAATCGCCAAAACGGGTTTTGGTGCTCATGTTCGAGAAATCGAAAAGGGCCATGGTGACTCCGTCTGCTCGTGGAATGCTGTCTTGCGGCATCTAACGGATCATGTGACGAAAGGCCATGGGCAGAGCCCAAAGAGCCGCCCAAGACAGCCTGAGCGCGCCAAAAGCAATCGAAACGGTCCCATTTCCGGGGTCGGACCCCGCGCAGCATCGCCGAATTGACTGATGTCGAACCAGTGAGCCAAGGGCACCTGAAAGATGAAATCATGCAAGCCATTGCCGTGGGCAATACCTAAAATGCGCATGCCCGCGTTAACGATGTCTTTACCAATTCATTGTGCGGCCGTTGCCGACCGCATAGATTTGCGATGTACGGTATTGAGGTGTTTTTATGTCTAGGATCGCATCAGCTCTGGTTGTTTCGGCCTGTGTTTCGCTCTCCGCATGTTCGCAGCCGGATTCGAAACCAAAGTTTCGATCTTTTGACCTCGACGTCTCCCACCCGTCCCCTTACGCCACATTCCTGGCCGTGGCCCCCGGCGCCAATGGCGCGCGACTGCCACGCATGCGGCAATTGAACAGCAAGGATTTCAACACCTATCTCAGAGACCTGACAGGATGCGCCGTCGACCAAACGCGAGAAACGCACGTCATTGGCCACAAGAAAGCCCCTGCGGGTTACATGGTTCCGATTATCTGCGTGCAGTGAATCGCTTCGGCCTTTGACCTCAAGGGCATCTGGCAAACCTGGCGAAAGATGGCGCTGCTTTTTCGACATCCTTTTGACGTCAATGGCTTGCCTGCTTGTTGACCGAACACATCATGAGACAGAAAGAGGGCAAACTTTTGCGCGCTTTTTTCGACCTGCCGTGCGCTGGACACATGTTGGTACGAAAGTGATCGCATTGAGGCTTTTCCTTTGTTCCGAAAGGCGGCACGCTGTGGGCATCGTGAACCAAGGAGGCCTGCATGACCCATACCAAAATCGCCGTCATTGGCGGCTCCGGCATTTATGACATCGAGGGTCTCGAGGGGGCCGACTGGATTTCCATCGACACGCCATGGGGCGCACCGTCAGATCAACTGCTCACAGGTTCGCTGGACGGAGTCGACATGGTGTTTTTGCCGCGCCACGGGCGCGGACACGTGCATTCCCCAACCACCGTACCCTACCGCGCCAATATCGATGCGCTCAAACGCCTGGATGTGACCGACGTCATCTCGGTTTCGGCTTGCGGGTCGTTTCGCGAAGAGATGGCACCGGGCGATTTTGTCATCGTTGATCAATTCATTGATCGCACCTTTGCACGGGAAAAGTCGTTTTTTGGGACTGGCTGCGTGGCGCACGTGTCCGTGGCACATCCCACCTGCCCCCGGCTGTCTGCCGCCTGCCTGACGGCTGCGACCGACGCAGGCATCACCGTGCATGACGGCGGCACATATCTGGCCATGGAAGGGCCGCAGTTTTCGACGCTTGCGGAATCAAAAATGTACCGCACCAGCTGGGGAGCCGACGTGATCGGCATGACCAACATGCCCGAAGCCAAACTCGCCCGCGAGGCCGAGCTTTGCTATGCGTCCGTCGCGATGATCACCGATTACGACAGCTGGCACCCGGATCACGGAGAGGTCGACGTGACCCAGATTATCGCCACCTTGATGGGCAATGCCGACAAGGGGCGCGATCTGGTGCGTCGGCTGCCGACCCTTCTGGGAGCGGATCGCGCACCTTGCCCGCATGGCTGTGACCGGGCGCTTGAATATGCGATCCTGACGGCCCCCGAAGCCCGTGATCCAGCCATGATGGCCAAGCTCGATGCTGTGGCCGGGCGGGTGATTTAACAAATCAGTTCGTGCGACGCGAGCAATGTGATACCTTCAGATACATTGAAATATGCTATTGGGAGGAATGAGATGAAACAGGGTGCACTGCGTATTTTGCAAGAAATCCTTACGGAATCGGGCCGTTACTCTGGTCCGATCACCGGCCAGCTCACGGACGAACTGCCCGCCGCAGTCGACGGAAAAATCGAAGACTGCAAAGCCGAATTGACGGCATCACCGGAAAATTGGAGCGATAAGCGCAAGCGCGTCGCCGCCTTCCAACTGGCATGCAAGGATGCCGAATGTGACCCCGGCCCCATCGACGGGCTGTGGGGGCAATTGACCGATTATGCCTATCTGGAGATTGAGCATCTGCGGCGCACCGGCGTGCCCCTGCTCAAGTTCCGCGACATCATACCGGGCAACGAAAACCCCAACAATTGGCCGACGGACAGGCCCGGACAGGCCGAGGTGATGGATTTCTTCGGCTACCGCCCGAAACACAGAACGGAACCGCCCACGGTGATCGTGGACTGCCCCTGGAAATTGACCCTTGATTTCAATCACTCGATCAAGACCAGCCGTATCGGCTGCCACCCCAAGGTGGCCGACAGCCTGTCGCGCATCTTGCACGCCATCCATGACCATTACGGCACGGACGCGCTGCGTGAGATGGGCATGCACATGTATGGCGGCTGCAAGAACGTGCGGACAAAACGCGGCGGCAGCACCTGGTCGACCCATTCCTGGGCCGCCGCAATCGATTGGGACCCCAGCAACAACGACCTGGAATGGGGCTGGCAAAAGGCGCATATGGCGCGGCCCGAATTCCTGAAGTTCTGGGAGATTTGGGAGGCCGAAGGCTGGGTGTCGCTGGGCCGACAACGCAACTTTGACTGGATGCATGTCCAGGCAATCAAACTGCCCTGATTTTCGCCTCGACGCCAAGGGGATGGTGTGTTTTCCTGACCAAAATTCAGGGAACCACATCATGTCATTCGACCTTTGGCTCGCGTTCGTAGCGGCCTCGACAGCCCTGCTGCTGATCCCCGGCCCCACGGTGCTGCTGGTGCTCAGCTATGCGCTGTCCAAGGGGCGGTCAGTTGCCGTTGCCTCTGCCGCCGGGGTTGCCCTTGGCGATCTGATCGCGATGACGGCCTCGCTTCTGGGGCTTGGGGCCTTGGTGCTGGCCTCGGCCACACTGTTTACGGTGCTGAAGTGGGTTGGGGCTGCCTATCTGATCTGGCTGGGGGTCAAGCTGATCCGCTCCGCCCCTTCCGATGGGCTGGCCATCCCGCGGGCGGCGGTGACCGCGCGCGGTGTGTTTGGCCATGCCGCGACCGTGACAGCGCTCAACCCCAAATCTATCGCCTTTTTCATCGCCTTCGTGCCGCAATTCATCCGGCCTGACGCGCCCCTGATGCCGCAATTCGCCATTCTGATCGCCACGTTTTGCAGCCTTGCAGCGCTCAACGCGCTCGCCTATGCGCTGCTGGCCGACAAGATGCGTGGCATGATCGGCAGGCCGTCCGTCATCACATGGTTGACCCGCGCAGGCGGAACCACTCTTGTGGCGATGGGCATCCTCACAGCCACCCTACGGAGAGCGACATGAAGACCGTTCAAGACTACATCCGCACCATCGTCGACTTTCCTCATGAAGGGATCATGTTTCGCGATGTCACCACCCTTTTTGCCGATCCGCGCGGCTTTCGCATGGCCATCGACCAGATGCTGCACCCCTATGCGGGTCTCGAGATCGACAAGGTCGTGGGCCTTGAGGCGCGGGGGTTCATCCTTGGCGGCGCGATTGCGCACCAGCTTTCGGTGGGGTTCGTGCCGATCCGCAAGAAGGGCAAACTGCCCGGTGCCACCATCAGCCAAGCCTATAAGCTCGAATACGGCGAAGCGATTGTGGAACTGCATGACGACGCCATCAAGCCGGGCGAAAAGATCCTTGTGGTCGATGACCTGCTGGCGACCGGCGGGACCGCCGAGGCCGGGATCAAGCTGATCGAACGGTTGGGCGGAGAGGTGATTTCTTGCGCGTTCATCATCGACCTGCCGGATCTGGGCGGGCGCAAACGGCTTGAGGCGATGGGCATGGAAGTGAATGCCCTTTGTGCCTTTGACGGCGATTGATGCAGGCGCGCGTCGTATATGCCTACACGCTTGATCAAAAGACGGGCAAACCGAAGTGACACTGTAACTTTGCGGAATATCGCGAGAAGGTGGATCAGGGTATCACCCTGACCCAATCATCGATGCGCGGGCGCTTGTCTTAGCGATCTCCGGTGTAAACCGTGGACCAGTCCTGTGCCATATCGACGATCAACCAGCCCATATCGGGACCCTTCTCAAGTCCGTCACACAAACGTCCGATATGGCTGTCACAATCATAGGCAACCTCACGCTCTGCATCCGTGTGATGCACGATCAGGCCAAGGCGCGGGCCTTCCCCCGCCGTCGTCCATTCGATCATCGCAAAGTCGCCATCCGAGTTGCCCGCGGCAATCACCGGGCGTTTGCCGATGATACGGTCGATGTTGATCGGCTTGCCTTCCTTGTCATCGACAAACCCGATGCCAGCTTCCTTCATTATTGTCGGCGCGCCATCCACCATTTCAAAGGCTGAATTGCCATAGGACCCGATCACCTGCTGGTTTGGAATACCGTAGGCCTGTTCAGTAAACACGCGCATGAAATGGATACCGCCACCGGACACGATGTAGGTCTTGAAGTCTTCGTCCCGCAGATAGCTGAGCAATTCGACCATCGGCTGATAGGTCATCTGGTCATAGCCCAGACCGGTTGTCGGGTGTTTGGCGGTCGCGAGCCATTCGGCAACACTGGCCTGGAAATCCGCAACAGACCGCCCGCTATGCGAAACATTTATCACTTCGAGAATGGCCTCTTCTCCCCCTGCGGCAAGTGCTGCATAATCGCCTGCTGCCGCGGCTTTCAAAGCATCAGAGGTCAGAATGGACGGATCATTGGCGGCCATTTTCTTCACTTCGTCCACGGCATAGATCAGCTGGAAATAGACAGGTTGTTCCCCCCAGAGCGTGCCATCATTGTCAAACACGGCAATCCGGTCAGACGGGGTCACATAATCATCGGACGTGGCGTCTGTCACGCTGTCGACAAAGGCGATGATCCGTTCTCTGGCCGCTGTATCGCTCCACGACGGCAAAGGATCGGCCAGCACTAGTCCGGCACTGGCGAAAACAACAGTCGCGGTGAGGGTCATCAGGGGTTTCATCGATACTATCCTTGCAAGAAACACAGTTTTAGGGGCCGAGACGCATTGGGCAATGTGATCGGGCCACGTGAACGGCCCCGTGTCGGAATCGCGCGAGCGCAACAGAAGCGACAGATTGTATCGGCGATGACGATCGTCTTTTCCCCACAAAGCCCTGACTGCATTCGACAATAGAGGAAACGGATTTGCAAGCCTACCGGGCTGAACAAAAAATGCCCCTCGCACCAATTCCGGAAAACCCAAAGATTGAAAGCCCCCTGTTGCTCTAAACTTCCGGAATTGCGCCGTGGTGCCTTGTTCCGAACCCTGCCCCGTGCGGCTTTCGGCGACACCCCAAAACGCAGATCACAAGACCATCTTCGGAGCCGATCAGGTCAAAAAACCAGATGAATCATAATAGCCAAGGCCGTCACATCATGCCCGCAACACCGCGCCCGGGTTCATGATCCCCATCGGGTCAAGGGCTGTCTTGATCGTCCGCATTGTGGCCAGTTTGGCCGGATTGCCGTAGCGTTCCAAATCGTCGACCTTGAGCCGCCCGATCCCGTGTTCCGCACTGACGGATCCCCCCAATTCGTGGGCAAGATCATGCACGACCCGCTTGATCTCGGTGCGTTCGGTCATGTGATCGGCCCGCGTCTTTCCCGGCATTGGGAAGACATTGTAGTGCAGGTTTCCGTCGCCCATATGGCCAAAGCAATTGATCCGAAACGCGCCAATCGCCGCGATGCGCTTTCCGCCTTCGGGGATGAACTCCGCCAGCGCGCCCAACGGCACCGAGATGTCATGCGAACTGATAGACCCGATGCGGCGGTTGGCTTCGGGGATATTTTCGCGGATCGCCCAGAACTGTGCACTTTGGGCCGCATTTTGCGCGATCAGCCCATCCTCCACCAGACCGGCCTCCACGCCCGACGTGTACAGTGTTTCGAAAGCCGTCGCTGGGTCAAGCCCGTGCGGCAATCCGAGTTCGATCAACACGCACCACTCCGGTGTTTCGCTCCAGGGGTTGCGCACCTCCGGCATCGTTTCGGCCAGAAAATCGAAGCCTTGGCGATGGATCAGTTCAAAGGCGCTGATGGATTCGCCGACTTGGTCGCGTGCCATCGCCAACAAGCTAAGCGCGGCCGCCGGAGATGCCACCTGAAACAAGGCTGTCCCGTTTGCGGCCGGACGCGCATAAAGCTTGAGCGAGGCCGCCGTGATGATACCAAGCGTCCCTTCGGCCCCGATCAGTAAATGGCGCAGGTCATAGCCTGTGTTGTCTTTGCGCAGGCGGCTGATGCCATTGTAAATTTCTCCGCTGGGCAAAACTGCCTCGATCCCCAGAACCAGATCCCGCATGTTGCCATAGCGCAAAACGCCCGTGCCCCCTGCATTCGTGGCCAGCAGTCCACCGATCCGGGCCGAGCCTTCGGAGGCAAGCGACAAGGGGAATAAACGGTCGGCCTCTTCGGCGGCCGCCTGAACATCCGCCAGAATTACCCCTGCTTCGGCAATCATCACGTTCTCTTGGGGATAGATTGCGCGGATCGCCGACATCTTTTCCAACGATACGATCAGGGGTACGGGCCCATCCGGAGCCACCTGCCCCCCCACCAGACCGGTGCCACCGCCGTAAGGAATGACGGCGATTTGTTCTGCTCCCGCAGCCCGGATCAGGGTGGCCACTTCGTCCGTCGAACGGGGGGTCGCGACCAATCCCGCCTGCCCGGCATAGCGCCCGCGCGGCTCTTCGAGGTGACGTGCTTCTGCACTGGCAAACCTGTCCGGCGGCAATGTGGCCCGCAGGCGCGTTTGCACGTCGGATGTCAATGAATTCAGCATACAAGCCCCCAGCGTTCCCGAAGCTTGCATGTGCCAGAAAACGCATGCACCGGCAACGCGGCGTTTTATTCAGGCGTGACGTTCAGCCATTCGGGGCGCAACACCATGATAGTCGGTCTGCCCGGCAACCGATCCAGCGACACATCAAGCGCTGGCCCGCCGACGTCCACGATCTGAAACTCATCCTGCATCCCCGTCAGGAACACGTCCAACGTGAAATCGCCAAACCAGTGCATCGGGATCACGATGGAGGACCGCAATCGCCCGACGATCCGCATCATAGTCGGCAAATCCAACGACGTGCCCCCATCGACGGCGGCCATCACAACGTCCAGCCTGCCGATCGCGGCATATTGTTCGGCATTGGGTTCGTGATGCAGGTGGCCGAGGTGCCCAATGCACAGCCCCGCCACTTCAAACACAAAGATCGAGTTACCTTCGGTTTCGATGCCAGACCATTGCGACCGGATATCTGTCGAGACGTTTCGTACCAAAACCTCGCCCAGATCAAGGCGGTGGTCGATGCCTTCGCCGAACGGTCCCCACCCTTCGAGGACATGCGGAATGGCCGGGTCGGGAAAGGCTGTCCAATGGGTCTCATGGGCGTGGTTCATGGTAACAACGTCCGGGATCATCCGGGCGTTGCCGGTAAAGCCCGTAAAATCCGTGACCATATTCAATCCACCTGCCGTCCGGATCAGGAAACTGGCATGGGAAATGTAATGGATACGGACCGTTTCAGGCGCCAGCTCCACGTCATAGCTGGCGCGTTGCACGTATTCGGCGCCCTGGATGTCCTCAGCCAGTGCGATGCAATGGCTGGGGGTGCGGGTCTGGGCCGCCACTCCAATCGAAGAGACACACACGGCTATGAATGAGATCAGGAACAAGCGCATGAGATAAATCTAGCGCATCGGCGGCCTTTGGCAAAAGTAACATTCAGGTGTTTCAGCCCGCAGTCGTCTTGCCGCGTCGATCCATGCGCAGGGCTGCATATAAAACATGCGTTCGCCAGCGCCCGTCAATCTGCAGATAGCTTTGCGCGACGCCTTCGTATTTGAACCCGCAGCTTTCCAAAAGCCCGCGAGAGGCCGTGTTTTCGGGCAAACAGGCTGCCTCGATGCGGCTGAGATCAACACGGGTGAACGCATAATGCACAACGGCCTTGATCGCTTCTTGCATATAGCCCTGGCGCGCATGGTTCTGCCCGGTCCAATAGCCCAGCGTGCCGGCCTGCGCCGGACCACGCCGCACGTTGTCCAGCGTGATCGCCCCGAGCAGGATATCGTCGGCGCGGCGAAACATGAAAAGCGGCAGCGCCGTGCCGCTCGCCACGGAACGCTGCGCCCAGTAGACCCGATTGGTAAAGGCCTTGCGCGTCAGGTGGTCATTGGCCCAGCTTGGCTCCCACGGGGTCAGATGATCGACGCTGGCCGCGCGCAAGGCGGCCCAGGCCCGGTAATCCGAATGCGTCGGCGTGCGCAACGTCATACGCTCCGTCTCGATCCGCAATTTCCGTTTTGACAGCAGCATCAGGCGGCGCGCTGCTCCTGCAACTGCGCCAATGTGGGCGCTTTGTCCACGGGCCCATAGAGGGCCAAAGCCATCGGCGCTGTTCCCGCCATATGTTCCGCAAAACCGCGCACATCGGCGGCAGTCACCGCGTCAATGCGCGCGACCGTCTCGTCAAGGCCCGGCACCCGGTCCCAGATCTGCACCAGTCGCGCCAGACGCTCTGCGCGGTTCGATGGACTCTCCAACCCCATCAAAAGGCCAGCCTTCATCTGGACACGCGCACGGCTCACTTCCGCCTCGCTGATATCACCGGCAGCCCGTTTCATTTCATCCATCGTGATGTTCGCCAGATCACCGACCTGATCCGCCGATGTGCCGGCGTAAACAGTTGTCATCCCGGTGTCGGCATAGGCACCCGCCTGCGCAAAAATCGTGTAGCACAGCCCGCGATTTTCGCGGATTTCCTGAAACAGGCGGCTCGACATGCCGCCGCCCAACGCGCTTGCGTAAGTTTGCGCGATGTAAATGTCGTCATGCCGATATCCCGGCGATTCAAAACCCAGCGCAAAATGCGCCTGTTCCAGCTTTTTGGTCTGACGTATCTCACCACCGGAAAACCTCGCCGTATCGGCAAGCAGAACGGGCCGCGACGTGAGATGCCCAAACAGGGTTTCCGCCAGCTTTACGATCGCGTCATGGTCAATCGCGCCCGCCGCCGAGAGGATCATCTGCTCCGGTCCATAGTGCTGATTGATAAAACGGGACAGATCTTCGCGGCCAAAGGCCGACACCCGCTCGCTCGGCCCGAGAATCGTGCGGCCAAGCGGTTGTTTGGGATAGGCCTCTTCCTGCAACCAGTCGAATATCACGTCGTCAGGCGTATCCAGCGCCTGACCGATCTCTTGCAGGATGACACCCCGCTCGACCTCGATCTCCTTTTGATCCAGTGCCGGGTTCAGCAGGATATCGGCGATCACATCCATCGCCAGCGGCACATCGTTTTCCAGCACCCGCGCGTAGTAGGCCGTCACTTCGCGACTGGTATAGGCATTGATATAGCCGCCCACGTCCTCAATCGCTTCGGCGATTTGCAGCGCGCTGCGCCGTTCGGTGCCTTTGAAGGCCATATGTTCCATGAAATGCGCGATCCCGTTCTGCTCGGGTGCCTCGTGGCGCGCGCCGGCACCCACCCAGATCCCGATCGAGGCCGAAGCCAGTCCGGGCATATGTTCTGTCACGATGCGAAAGCCGTTTTTCAGGCGATGGGTCTGCGTGGTCACTTGCTTCGGTTTTCCTTGATATGGGTCATGAGCGCCGCCAGATCATTGGGCACGCGCGTCAGCCGTTCAGAGCGTTCATACAGGTCCGCCATCCGGGGGGGAAGAGGGGGGCGAATGTCTGTGGCGGCCTCGACGGCGTCGGGGAATTTGGCGGGGTGAGCGGTTGCCAGCGTCACCATCGGCGTGCCTGCGACACGCTGGTCATTTGCGACCTTCACGCCGACGGCGGAATGGGGACAGAGCAGCTCTGCGCTGTCACGCAATGTCTTCGTGATCTGTGTGCTGGTCTCGGCCTCAGACACCCGACCGGAGCTGTAGGTTTCCTGAAGGGCCTGCATCGCGCCTTGGCTGACGTCAAAGCCGCCCGATTTCAACTCATCCATCAACTGCGCCACGGCTGCGCCGTCACGGTCGTAGGCATCAAACAAAGCGCGTTCGAAATTCGAGCTGACCTGAATGTCCATCGACGGGCTGATCGACGGAATAGTGTCGCCCTTGTGATAGCCATGCCCGCTCAGACAGCGGTGCAGAATGTCGTTCTGGTTGGTGGCCACAACCAGCTTGTCGATCGGAAGGCCCATACGTTTCGCGATGTAGCCTGCGAAAATGTCGCCGAAATTGCCCGTGGGCACCGTAAAGCTGACCTTGCGTTCCGGCGCGCCCATCGCGACGGCGGCCGAGAAATAGTACACGACCTGTGCCAGCACCCGTGCCCAGTTTATCGAGTTGACCCCGGCCAGCCCGACCCCATCGCGAAACTCGAAATCGTTGAACATGTCCTTGAGGCGCGCCTGACAGTCATCGAAATCTCCGTCTACGGCCAAGGCATGGACGTTGGATTCGACGGGTGTGGTCATCTGGCGGCGTTGCACTTCGCTCACCCGGCCATGCGGATAAAGGATGAACACATCAACGTTGTCGAGGCCCCGAAAGGCCTCGATCGCCGCCGATCCGGTGTCTCCAGAGGTGGCACCCACGATAGTCACGCGGTCGCCGCGACGGGCAAGCGCCGTTTGAAACAGTTGCCCGATCAACTGCATGGCAAAGTCCTTGAAGGCCAGCGTCGGGCCATGGAACAGTTCCAGCAGGAAATGCCCCTGATCCAGTTGCACCAAAGGTGCGCGCGCCGCGTGGCCAAAACCGGCATAGGCGCGATCGATACAGTCCCGGAACTCCGCATCCGTGAATGTGTCGCCGACGAAGGGCCGCATCACGGTATAGGCGATCTGTTCATAGCTTTGGCCCTGCATGGCCGCGATGGCATCGGCATCCAGCACCGGGATCGTTTCGGGCACGTACAGGCCCCCGTCGCGGGCAAGACCGGACAGCATCGCCTCTTCAAAGCTGAGAGTCGGCGCGGTGCCACGGGTCGAAATATAGCGCATGGGTCAGTCTTTCCGTGCGGAGTTACGGTTGGGCCGAAGGACAAAAACGGCGGTCATCACCACCCAGATCGCGGCCAGCGAAAACCAGGTGATGGCGTATTGCAGGTGATCGTTCGGAATGCCAGCGCTGTCTACCGGCCAGGGCGTCACACCGAGGTCGATTTCCGGCGCATCGCGCAACACCACCAACACCGGATCGGTGCCGAGCGCTTCGGCCATGGCTGGCACGTCGCGGGCAAACCAGATGTTGGAGGCGGCGTCCGGACCCGGGGTAAATCCATCCGCTTCTATCGGGGTGTCCAGATTGCCGAGGAGCGTAAGGCGCACCCGTGGTGCGCCCTCGACGTCGGCGGACTGGGGTTGCCAACCGGTATCCACCAGAACCGCGCCCTGCCCCTCTACGGTGAACGGCCGGATGATCCGGTACACCGGACCGATGGATTTGCGGGAAGCCAACATGCGGATGTGCTCCTCGCCAAACTGCCCTGTCAGTTCCACAGGCGCATAGCGGCGAAATTCGGGCGCAAGGGCCTCCGCCAGAAGCACAGGCGGCGCAGCAATCTCGGCATCGATGCGGGCCAGAAGTTCCTGCTTCCACGCCAACCGCTGAACCTGCCAGATACCGAGGCCGACAAGAATGGACGCCCCACCCAGACCAAAGACCAACAAGAATGCCAAGCGTCGCATCGAAACGTCCGAACTCCAAAGGAAAAGCGCGCCCGGAACCCGCGCGCGCCTTGTGTTTATGGCTTGTGCCGTGAAATGCAAGCGCCAGCTTAGCCTGGAATGCCCCACACGTAGACCGCGAAGAACAGGAAGAGCCAGACCACATCCACGAAGTGCCAGTACCAGGCCGCCGCCTCAAATCCGACGTGCTTTTCAGGAGTGAAGTGCCCCTTCATCGCGCGGATCATGCAGACGCTCAGAAAGACCGTCCCGATGATCACGTGCAAGCCGTGGAACCCTGTCGCCATGAAGAAGTTCGAATAGAACTTGTCCGCACCGAATTCCCAGCCCTCATGCAGCAGGTGACCATATTCATAGGCCTGCAGACCCGTGAACGCGATGCCCAGAACAATACCGATGGCCAGACCTGTAATCAGGTCCTTGCGGTTGTTTTCGTGCACCAGAGCATGGTGCGCCCATGTGATGGCACAACCGGACAGCAAAAGCACCAGCGTGTTGATCAGCGGCAGGTGGAACGCGTCGACCGGGTAGATATCCGGCGGGACATAGGTGCTGCCGACATATTCGTTCATCGGATAGAGCGCGTGCTTGAAGAAAGACCAGAACCACGCCGCAAAGAACATCACCTCGGACATGATGAACAGGATAAAGCCATAGCGCAGGCCAATCCGAACAACGGGCGTATGATCGCCGACCTGGCTTTCCGTCACCACGTCAGCCCACCAGCCGAACATGACGTAAAGCACGGCAACAAAGCCCATAAGGAACATCCACGGGCCGGTCAGTTCGATGGATTTGAAGAGGATGGTCACCCCACCCGACATCCAGACCACTGCGCCAAACAGCATGAAGAAGGCCGCCACAGCGCCCAGGAGCGGCCACGTCGATGGCGCCAGAATGTGATAATCGTGATTTTTTGCGTGGGCCATGGGCCGTCCCTCAGTTCAGGTTGGTGTCTGTCTGCTGTTCGATGGCCGCAAAGCCTTCGGGCAGATCTATTTCGTAAAACGTATAGCTCAGTGTGATTGAATGCACGTATTTTGCGTCGCGATCCGTCACAATTTCCGGGTCTACATAAAATGTAACGGGCATCTGGACGCGCTCTCCGGGCGCCAGAACCTGTTCTTCAAAGCAGAAGCAGTCGATCTTCGAGAAGAATCCGCCCGCCTCGTAAGGGGCGACGTTATAGCTCGCCGATCCGGCCACGGGCTTGTCCGTGGGGTTATAGGCTTCGTAAAAGGCAAGACCCGTTTCACCGATCCGCAATTCCATTTCACGCGCCATGGGCTTGAATTCCCACGGCATGTTGCGCTCCAGAGATGCGTCAAAGCGGATCTTGATCGTCTGATCCAGGATTTCGTCGGAGGCCACTTCGCTGACCCCTGTCGTGCCACCAAAGCCGGTCACCCGGCAGAACCAGTCGTAAAACGGGACAGAGGCCCACGCCAATCCTCCCATGAACACCACAAGGCCGACAGTCTGAAACACAGTTTTCTGAGGTCCGGAAAGCGCCATTACTGCTGCTCCTCGATCCGGGGCATTTCAAAATCACCGCTGGTGATTTTCACAAAGGTCAGAGCCAGAACGAGCACGACAAAGGCACCCAACATCAGACCAACCCCAACATTGCGCCCCTTGCGACGTTGGTGCAGTTCATGTTCAGCGCGGATGCTCATGACCAGATACCCCATGTTGCAGGCAGAAATGCCTCGACCAGAATGGCCCCGAAATGCAAGAAGAGATACCACAAGGACAGCTTGAAGAAGCTTTTCTCGACCTTGTAACCGTCGACTTCCGATTGCGCCTCGTCGCGGCGCCAGATGTCATAGGCTCCTTTGAGGAACATCGCGTTCAGGACCAGCGCCGTAGCAAGATAAACAGGACCACCGATCGCCGTGAACGCCGTACCAACGGCTAACGCCACCAAGAGAACGGTATAGACAAGGATATGCGTGCGCGTCGATTTGCGCCCATGGGTCACCGTCAACATCGGCACGCCTGCATTGTGGTAATCCGCTTTCATGAACAAGGCGAGGGCCCAGAAATGCGGCGGCGTCCACATGAATATCAGCGCAAACATGAGCCATGGTTCGATGGCCATGGACCCGGTCGCAATCACCCAGCCGATCACCGGGGGGAACGCCCCGGCAGCGCCACCGATGACGATGTTTTGCGGGGTCGAGCGTTTGAGCCACATGGAATAGATGACGATGTAGAAAAATATCGTAAACGCCAGCAGGCCGGCCGCCAGAAAATTGGCGCTCAGCGCCAGCATCATGACCGACATGCCAGACAGCGCAAACCCCAGGATCTTTGCCTCTTCCGAGGTGACTTTGCCCGCCGGGATCGGTCGTTTGGCCGTCCGCTTCATCACCTGGTCAATATCCGCGTCCCACCACATGTTCAGCGCGCCCGAGGCCCCTGCCCCGATCGCAACAAACAGGATGGACGCAAACGCGATCACGGGATGCACGTTCACAGGTGCGGCCAACAGGCCAACCAGAGCCGTAAAGACAACCAGTTGCATCACGCGCGGCTTCATCAGCGCGAAGTAGTCGCCAAGGCTCGCTTCGTCTGTCTGCACCGGGTTTTGAAAACTGACGTCTGTCATTACAATCCTGTGGGTTGGAACGAAATGCAGGGCGGGGTTTCCCCCGCCTTACAGTTTAATTGGATGCGATTTGCACCGTGCGTGGAATGCCTGCGAATTCTTCACGCGCTTCGGCCAGCCATTCGGCATAGGCCTCTTCGCTGACCACCTTGACAGTAATCGGCATGTAGGCGTGCGCAATCCCGCAAAGTTCGGAACACTGACCGAAATAGATACCTTCCTTTTCAGCCTCGAACCACAGCTCGGCAAGACGACCGGGCACGGCGTCCTGCTTCACACCAAAGGCCGGTATCGTCCAGGCATGGATCACGTCCGCGCCCGTTACCTGAACAACAATTGTCTTGTTGACCGGGATCACCATCGCATTGTCCGTGGCGAGCAGGAATTCGTCACGGCTGTAGCCTGCTTCGACCAAGGCGGATTCGGTCTCTGGTGTGAGAGAATTGTCGCCGCCCGTGGCCGGAGCACCGATCATGTAGGCGTCAAAGGCAAACCCTTCGTCGACATACTCATAGCCCCAGAACCACTGATAGCCGGTTGCCTTGATGGTGATATCCGCTTCCGGAATCTCCTGCTGGTGGAACAACGTGGGCAGCGAGAACGCCCCGATGAACACCAAAATCACGATCGGAACAACAGTCCACGCAATTTCAATCGGTGTATGGTGGGTAAAGCTCGCCGCAACGGGGTTCCGTTTGCGATTGTATCGGATGACCACCCAAGCCAGCAGGCCGGTCACGAAAAGAGTGATGATCGTGATGATCACCAGAATCATGCCGTCCAACCACTGAAGACGGCGCGCCACCTCTGTCGCAGCGGGTTGAAAACCCATCGCGCCGTCAATGGGCTTGCCAATAATTTCAAGGCCTTCCTGTGCCAAAGCGGGTGCTGCGGCAATTGCGCTGAATGCGCCCGAGATCGATAGAAGCTTTTTCATCTGGTCGTCCTGATCATGATGGATCATTTAGGTTTCGGAGAACGGCCACTACGCACACCGCAGACCCCGCCCGTTGTATTGTCGGCACTTACAATCATATCTTGAACACAAGATAAAGGGTTTTGGGCGCGTCAAACGGACGCTTCATAGGAAATCGCCTGAAGCCAACCCGGTAGAATAAAAGAGGAACGAGCCATGTCTGATGCCCCCTTCGCCCCGCTGGAAACCAACGTGGCGCGCGATGATGCCCTTGCGATATTGCGCGCAGCGACCGAAGGGGCTGATGACGGCGAGTTGTTTTTTGAGCGGCGTCGCTCCGAGGGACTCGTTTATGACGATGGTCGCCTTAAAACAGCCAGTTATGATGCATCCGAAGGGTTTGGGTTGCGCGCGGTGCGCGGGGAAGTCGCCGGATATGCCCATTCGACCGAAATCAGCGAAGCCGCATTGAGGCGCGCGGCTGAGACAGCGCGACTGGCCGTCGGCGACGGTGGCGGCACGCTGGCAGACGCCCCGCAACCTACCAATCGCAGGCTCTATACCAGCGACGACCCGATTGCCGGTGCGGCCTTTCCGGTGAAACTTGAAACGCTGAAGGAGGTCGACGCCTTCGTGCGCGATCTTGATTCTAGGGTCGTTCAGGTCTCGGCGTCTTTGGCGGCCTCGATTCAGGAAATCGAAATCCTGCGCCCCGATGGGGTGTCCGTGCGCGACATACGCCCAATGACGCGCCTCAATATCTCCGTCATCGTGGAGCAGAACGGGCGCCGCGAGAGCGGTTCAGCAGGCGGTGGCGGACGCGTAGGCCTTGACGGGCTGATGGACCCCGGTGACTGGCAGGCCAAGGCGCGTGAAGCATTGCGCGTCGCGGTTGTGAACCTCGCCGCGGTTCCGGCCCCCGCAGGCGTGATGGATGTTGTCCTTGGTCCCGGCTGGCCCGGCATTTTGCTGCACGAAGCCATCGGTCATGGGCTTGAGGGGGATTTCAATCGCAAGGGCAGCTCCGCATTTGCCGGGTTGATGGGCGAACGCATCGCCGCCCCGGGCGTGACTGTGCTTGACGACGGCACGATCCCGGATCGGCGCGGGTCTATCACGGTCGATGACGAAGGCACGCCCTCGGCCAAAAACGTCCTGATCGAAGACGGTATTCTGGTAGGCTTCATGCAAGATCGGCAGAACGCCCGCCTGATGGGTGTCAAGGCCACCGGCAACGGACGCCGCCAAAGCTATGCGCATACACCGATGCCGCGCATGACGAACACCTATATGCTGGGCGGCGACTCGCCCCCCGGTGACATCGTCGCCGACCTCAAGGACGGAATTTATGCCGTCGGTTTCGGCGGTGGTCAGGTGGATATCACCAATGGCAAGTTCGTGTTTTCCTGCACCGAAGCGTACCGGGTCGAGAACGGCGTCGTCGGTGCGCCGGTCAAGGGTGCAACCCTGATTGGCGACGGAGCCACGGCCCTGAAACAGATCAGGGGCATCGGAAATGACATGGCGCTTGATCCCGGCATGGGCAATTGCGGCAAGGCTGGCCAATGGGTTCCTGTGGGCGTGGGCCAGCCCACATTGATGATCGGCGGGTTGACTGTCGGCGGCTCTGCTTCCTGATCGTGTCGGCGCGTGCCGAACTCATGGCGCGCGCCAACAAACCGACACCAGAATTAAATCGAATGCGCCTTCTGTCATTCACCCACTGTTAACCTTGCCGATTCTATAACGGTTGCAGCAACAGACGGAGCAACGGATGACTGAAAGTACGGATACCCATCCTTCTTCCACTCACCCCCCACTCCCACCCACCTCGGAAGACGACCAGTTCATGCGCCTTCGTCTGTTGCGCTCTCGCCGGGTCGGCATTGCGACGTACAATCGTCTGCTGATTGAACACGGCACCGCGCAAAACGCGCTGGCCGCGCTACCTGAGGTAGCGCGCGCCGCCGGCGTTCAGCGCTACGAAATCTGTCCCGAAGGCGTTGTACGTGCCGAGCTGAAAGCCGGACGCGCCGCAGGAGCGCGATTGATCGCGCGCGGCAGTTCCGCCTACCCGCATATGCTCGACGATCTGGCGGACGCCCCCCCGTTCTTGTGGGCTTTGGGCGATGTCAGCCTGCTTCGAAGACCGATGATCGCCCTTGTCGGGGCGCGAAATGCGTCGTCTCTGGGCACGCGGATGGCCCGCAAGCTGGCGACGGATCTGGGCAAGGCCGGTTATGTCGTTGTGTCCGGGCTCGCACGCGGTGTCGATGCCGCAACCCACCTGGCAGCACTGGACAGCGGCACTGTCGCGGTGCAGGCGGGCGGCGTCGATACCATATATCCGGCGGAAAACGCGGAACTCGCGCAAAACCTTGCCACCTCCGGCCTCCGCCTGAGCGAGCAGCCCATGGGGCTGCAACCGATGGCGCGCCATTTCCCTGCCCGCAACCGGATCATCTCAGGCCTTGCACAGGCCACCATCGTGGTCGAAGCTGCGGCAAAGTCCGGCAGCCTGATCACCGCCCGCGATGCCCTCGATCAGGGGCGCGAGGTGTTGGCGGTGCCCGGCCACCCGATGGATGCCCGTGCATCCGGATGCAACATGTTGATTCGGGACGGGGCCACGCTGGTGCGCAGTGCCGAAGATGTGCTCGAAGCGCTGGCGCCGCTGACCCGGCCCGCCGCGCCGGAACTGCCTCTCGAAATTCCCTCTGCGCCACCGCCCGACCGACGCAGCCTGCGCGAAACGGCGGACCTGCACAGCCAGATTCTGTCGCGCCTCGGCCCGTCGCCCCTGGCCGAAGATCAGTTGATCCGCGATCTGAACAGTCCTGCCTCCGATGTCACTCCTGCTTTGGTCGAACTGGAGCTGGAAGGCAGTATCGACCGGGCCCCCGGTGGGCTGTTGACCCGTGCCAGTTGAGCGCACCTCCTCTGCGTCAGTTGACAATCTGCACTTGCACCCCACATCTTGCCCCGCCATAGAGCGCATGAATTTCCCAGTTTGAGGTGTACCCATTAAATGCCCGTTGTCGTTGTCGAATCCCCGGCGAAAGCCAAGACCATCAACAAGTACCTCGGCGATGACTACACCGTTTTGGCGAGCTATGGGCACGTCCGCGACCTGCCACCCAAGGACGGCTCCGTCGACCCGGACAACGGATTCGAGATGCTGTGGGAAATCGCCAGCGACAGCAAAAAACACATGAAAGCGATCGCGGATGCGCTCAAGGATGACAATGCCCTGATCCTTGCAACGGACCCCGACCGCGAAGGCGAAGCCATCAGCTGGCACCTGCAAGAGGCGCTGACCAAACGGAAATCGATCAAGAAAGACACGCCCGTCAGTCGCGTGACCTTCAACGCGATCACCAAAGCCGCCGTCACCGAGGCGATGGCCAACGCCCGTCAGGTCGACATGCCGCTGGTCGAGGCTTACCTGGCGCGCCGCGCGCTCGATTACCTCGTAGGTTTCAATCTGTCGCCGGTGCTGTGGCGCAAACTGCCCGGCGCGAAATCGGCAGGCCGCGTCCAATCGGTGTGCCTGCGCATCCTGACCGAACGCGAGATGGAGATCGAAGCCTTTCGCAACCGCGAATACTGGTCGGTCAAGGCCGTTCTCGCCTCGCCGCGCGGTCAGGAATATGAAGCACGGCTGACAAGTCTCGCGGGAAAGAAGCTCGATAAATTCGATCTGGAGAACCAGACGCAGGCCGAAATGGCCGAGCAGGCGATCACCAGCCGCGATCTGAAAATCCAGTCGGTCGAGGCGAAACCGGCGTCGCGTAACCCGTCTGCCCCCTTCATGACCTCGACCTTGCAACAAGAAGCCAGCCGCAAGTTCGGCATGGGCGCGCGCCAGGCGATGAGCACGGCGCAGCGCCTTTATGAGGCAGGCTACATTACATATATGCGGACCGACGGCATCGACATGGCGCCCGAAGCGGTCACGATGGCGCGCGACGCGATCAAGGATCGGTACGGTGCCGACTACGTGCCCGCACAGCCCCGCATCTACAAGAACAAGGCTAAGAATGCGCAAGAGGCGCACGAGTGTATCCGTCCCACTGATATGACGATGGATGCAGCCGCGCTGAAGATCATCGATAACGATCAACGCAAGCTCTATGATCTGATCTGGAAACGGACCCTTGCCTGCCAGATGGAAGGGGCGCGCCTTGAGCGCACCACGGTCGAGATTGGCAGTGACGATGGCCAGGTTGGTCTGCGCGCCACCGGTCAGGTGATCCTTTTTGATGGGTTTTTGCGCGTCTACGAAGAAGGCAGGGATGACGAAGTCGTTGATGATGACGACAAGCGCCTGCCCCAGCTCAGCCAGGGCGAAAAGGCCGATAAACGCTCCGTGACCCCCGAGCAGCACTTCACCCAGCCGCCGCCCCGCTATACCGAGGCGACACTGGTCAAGCGCATGGAAGAGCTTGGGATCGGACGCCCTTCGACCTATGCCAGCATCGTGACCACGATTCAGGATCGCGGCTATGTCCGCAAGGATCGCAACCGCCTGATTCCCGAAGACAAAGGGCGGCTGGTGATCGCCTTTCTGGAAAACTATTTCCGCCGGTATGTGGGCTATGATTTTACCGCCGACCTCGAGGCGCAGCTTGATGACGTGAGTGCGGGCGACCGTGACTACAAGGACGTGCTCGGCCGCTTCTGGCAGGACTTCAGCGCCGCCATCGCCGAAACCTCCGAACTGCGCATCACCGAAGTGCTGGAAAAGATCAACGAGGTGCTGGAACCGCATCTGTTTCCCGCCACCGAAGATGGCAGTGACCCGCGCCTGTGCCCCAATTGCGGCGCTGGACGCCTCAGCATGCGCACGGCGCGGTCCGGCGGCGCATTCATCGGCTGTTCGAATTATCCCGAATGCCGCTACACCCGCGCCTTTGGTCCGCCCGGTGCCGAAGATGACAGTGGCATCCCGCCCGAAGGCAAAGTGCTGGGTGAGGACGCGGGCGACAAGATTTACGCTTTCAAAGGCCGCTTTGGCCCATACGTGCAGCGCGGCGAGGTCACGGACGACAACAAGAAGCCGCCACGCCAATCCATTCCCAAGGAATGGCCGCCCACCGAAGTGGACCTGGAACAGGCCGTGCGCCTGCTGAGCCTGCCGCGCGAAATCGGCCCGCACCCAGAGGACGGGATCATGGTCTGGGCAAATATCGGACGCTACGGGCCCTATCTGAAACACGCCGAATCGACGTCGAACCGGGGTGGCACAAACGCGAACCTCGAAAGCATCGAGGAAGTCTTTACCGTCGGCATGAACCGCGCCGTGCAACTTTTGGCCGAAAAACTGGCCAGCCGGGGTGGACGCGGGGCAGCGGCAGTCCCCTTGCGCGAACTGGGTGAGCACCCCGAAGAGGGCGGCCCTGTGAACATCATGAAGGGCAAATACGGGCCCTATGTAAAATGGGGCAAGGTCAACGCCACGATTCCCAAGGGCACGGAACCGGACGACGTAACAATGGACATGGCGACACAGCTGATTGCCGAAAAGGCACCGGCCAAGAAAAAGCCACGCAAGGCGCCTGCAAAGAAACCTGCCAGCAAGAAAAAGGCCACGGCCAAGAAATCCTGATAATGCGCCAGCACGGCAAAGAATTTGGCAGTATACTGCGGTATGCGATAGTCCGCCGTTGACATGTGGTGCGTCTGAGGTATCGTTGAGGCTCGAAAAAAACGCGGCAAGGCGGTTTCGGGGGAGTTCCATGAAAAAGATCTACGGCTCGGCGAGTGAAGCCCTCGAAGGGGTTTTGTTCGATGGCATGTTCATTGCAGCGGGTGGATTTGGCCTGTGTGGCATCCCGGAATTGTTGTTGGACGCGATCAAGAATGCGGGCACCAAAGACCTCACCTTTGCGTCGAATAATGCGGGCGTCGATGATTTCGGCATCGGGATTTTGTTGCAAACCCGTCAGGTCAAAAAGATGATTTCATCCTACGTGGGTGAAAATGCCGAGTTCATGCGCCAGTACCTGTCCGGCGAGCTTGAGCTTGAGTTCAACCCCCAGGGCACATTGGCCGAGCGCATGCGCGCGGGTGGCTGTGGCATCCCGGGATTTTATACGAAGACAGGCGTCGGAACCGTGATAGCCGAGGGTAAGGATCACAAGGATTTCGACGGACAGACCTATATCCTTGAACGCGGAATCGTGGCCGACCTGAGCATCGTCAAAGCCTGGAAAGCGGACGCAACCGGAAATCTGGTGTTCCGAAAGACGGCACGGAATTTCAACCCGCCCGCCGCGATGTGCGGCAAAATCTGCATCGCCGAAGTCGAAGAGATCGTTCCGACCGGAAGTCTGGACCCCGACAGCATTCACCTGCCTGGCATTTATGTCCACCGACTCATTCAGGGCGAACACGAAAAACGGATCGAACAGCGCACAACCAGAGCCGCATAGAGGTGTCCGTTATGCAAGATATGCTCCAGCAGGCTTTGCTTCAGGATACGTCCTTTGACAGCTTCAGTCGTGCCAAGGTGTCAATGTCGGTGAGCGATCCCCGGCTTGAAGACAATCCCATCATCTATGTGAACCACGCCTTTACCCAGCAGACAGGTTACGCCCGCAGCGCGGCTTTGGGCCGGAACTGCCGTTTCTTGCAGGGTGAAGACACAAGCAAGGCGGCTGTGGACCGGTTGCGGGAAGGTATCCAGGCGCAGGAAACGGTGACTGTTGATATCCTGAACTACCGCGCCAATGGCGAACCGTTCATGAACCGTTTGCTCGTGACCCCGCTGAACGACGACAATGGCGATCTGCGCTATTATGTCGGCATTCAAAAGGAACTGAACGCCAACCACAGAGACGAAGACGCCGAACATATCAACAAACAGCTGTCGGAGGTCCAAGATCGGGTCGAAGCGGACATGTCCATGATCATTGGCATGGTGCGTCACCAGACGAACCAGTCGATGCAACCGGCAGAATACGCAGCCCTGACCCGGCGTATCGAAACGCTCCAATTGCTCTATCAGGAAATGAAGCTGTCGGATCAGCATTCCAACTACGATTCGATCCACATGGGCAGCTACATTTCTCGCTTGGCCTGCGCCATTGGTCATACCTATGGCCGTTCGGGCGTACGCCTCAATCTGCAACTCGAACCGATCGACGTCCCAATGGAGATCGCATCCCGGGTAGGGCTGGTCGCATCTGAACTTCTGACCAATGCATTCGAACATGCCTTTGACAGGATCGAAACCGGTTTGGTCGAAGTCCGCATGTCACAGTTGAGTGGTGGTGGTCTGCGCTTGACCGTCTCCGATGATGGCGTTGGCATCCCGGCGGCGATGCCGTGGCCGAATTCCACGACAGTGGGTGGGCGCATGGTCACTGGGCTGATCGAAGGTCTTGAAGGCACAATGCAGCTTGGACGCGGAGCTGCGGGCAGCTATATCACTATCGACGTGCCCGCGGGCGCCGCGCTGATCAAATAGGAAATTCTGAAAATGCCTTGGGACCGGAACCAGATGGCGGCACGCGCCGCGCAAGAGCTTGAAGACGGCTGGTATGTCAATCTTGGCATCGGCATTCCAACGCTCGTGTCAAACTACATCCCGGATGGCGTGGAAGTCACGTTGCAGTCCGAAAACGGCATGCTTGGCATGGGCCCTTTCCCGATCGAAGGAACGGAAGACGCGGATCTCATCAACGCCGGCAAGCAAACGATCACGGAATTGCCCCAGACCGCATATTTCGACAGTGCACAAAGCTTTGGCATGATCCGAGGCGGCAAGATCGCCATGGCGATCCTGGGCGCGATGGAAGTCGCCGAAAACGGCGACCTGGCCAACTGGATGATTCCCGGAAAGCTCGTAAAAGGCATGGGCGGTGCGATGGATCTCGTGGCCGGTGTCGGACGTGTGGTCGTCGTGATGGATCACACCAACAAGCATGGTGAAAGCAAGGTGCTCAAGGCCTGTACATTGCCGTTGACAGGTGCCGGCGTGGTTGACCGGATCATTACCAACCTTGGCGTGCTCGACGTCGCCGAAAACGGTTTGCATATCGTGGAACTGGCCCCCGGCGTCAGCCAGGAAGAGATGGTCGCATCGACCGAGGCGACCCTCGTCTGAGGTTGGAAACCCCAAGGCGATGCGTCCCGAATATTCCTGAGGTGCTCCTGTCTGCTATGTAAAAGTGCCGTATTCAGTGGCCTTATTTCGATGCACGCGTTATTTAGGTCAAACACGAAACCGAGCGACGGGGCCGCCGTGGGCTCGTCAAAGCGCGATCCATGCGCCCCTGCGGACTATATTTTAATAAGGGGTCATGCAAAATTCGCGAGACTCCGTTTTCCGGCACGGAAAACGGCTCGGAATTCGTATCGAATTCCGCCGCCTCAATTCAACGCAGCGAATACACAGCCATCAGTCACCAGCTCAGGTGGGGTCAGACACAAGCCACGGGCAATCTGGAACGCCGCCAGTACCTTCGGCACATAATCGCGTGTTTCAGCAAATGGCGGTACGCCTTGGTGTGTCTGTACCGATCCCTCACCTGCATTGTATCCTGCCAGAACCAGAACCGGGTCACGATCAAACTTGCCCATGAGCCAGTCGAGATATTTAACCCCGCCGACGATACTCTGCACAGGTTCCAGACTGTCCGTCACCCCGAAACGCGTGGCTGTATCGGGCATCAACTGCATCAAACCCTGTGCCCCTGCACCGCTCACCGCGTCAGCCCGACCGCCGGATTCCACAATCATCACCGCCAAGACCAAGGCTGGTGAAACATTTGTCCCGATTGTTGCTCTGAGGATGTCGATTCCACGCGCTTGCGCAACAGCCTGCATTTCTTGCAGGCGCGGGACGGGAACCGGTTGTTTGGACCGTGCGAGCGTACGCAGAGCGACTTCAAGACGCCCTGGTCCAGAATCTGCAAGTTCGGGCGAGACCTCTGACCAGAACCAATCATAGCGCGCACCGGTGACGCCACTCTGGCCGATGTCCTCCCCGCGTGGTTCAAGAGCCAAAGGTTTGGCTTGCTGTTGAACCGTTGGGTCGATCTGAATGGTGATCCTCTTCGTGGCATTTGCCGCAGGCGGTTTCACGCGTTTTGCGGAAAAGTCTTTAAAAGGGGGCGGCGTATCTGCCAAAACAGAGTGGCCCGCGCAACTCAACGCCAACGCGCACGCCAAAAATACGTGTTTCATGCCAACCACTCATTCTGCCTGAACGGTTCTTTGACCGCTTGTGGAAACAGCATTGCAAATAACCGGCTCTCAAACCAGTCGGAGATACAAAGATCATGGCGATTGCGCCACTTTTGCCCCACCATTGAGGATCAATTAACCCAAAATACAAAATTCTTCAGTATTTTATTATTTTATTTCAGATACTTAATAGCCTAACAGCAATTTTGTGACATGAACGTGAATTTTACGAATTGCTGCCAAATTCGTGCCCCAATCGGACGGCTATATGGCGTCATACCAAGTCGGAATCGGGCCATTGAGAGAGAACGGCCGAACCAAGCGATTAGGTTGAGACTGAACATTACAAATCCTTTGGAGGGACACGACAATGATGAAACTGATCAACAAATTCCGCAAAGACGAAAATGGCGCCGTTACGGTTGACTGGGTCGTTCTGACCGCTGCCGTTGTTGGCCTGGCCGTTGCGGCTTACACGTCGATCGAAACAGGTGCAGCCGAGCTTACCGCGGACACGGACACATTCCTGCAAGCCCGTGACCCTAACTGATTTGCTTTGACCTGACCAGAAATGATTGCCCAAGGGCCGCGACCGCATCCGGGACGCGGCCCTTTTTTTGTCCCAAATCGTATTCGCTCTGGAAAGAGACAACGGCCATGAAACATTTTTTAAAGACATTCTTTAGACAAGACGACGGCGCTGTGACGGTTGATTGGATTGTTTTGACCGCGGCCATTGTCGGCCTGGTCGTCCTGATCAGTGCGGCCATGCAAGGCGGCGCTGTAAATCTCAGCGATAAAGTTTCCGGCTTCATGAGCAATTGGACATTCTGATCGCACTCGCGAGTCATGTGCAGCTGATACGCCTGGCTCTCGCCTGGCTTTATGCGCAAATACCTTAGAATGCCTCGCAACGCGATTGCCCCGGAGAGACCCCGCCCCTTTCAACAAAATGCCACATTCAAAGCGCACAAACTGATGCAAGAGGCTTCCACCAAATGAGTGACGGGAGCCAAATGTTGGGGGTAGTCGGATGAGGATGGTTTTTGGACTGGTATTGTTGGCCGGGATCGCCCTGGCGGGCGGTGCCGTATATATGGCAAAGAATTACATCGGACAGTATCAAACCGCACTTGCAAAAGAACGCGCGCAGCGCGAGAAAATCGTCCCGACCGTCACGGTTTACGTCGCCGCCCGTACGCTCAAATACGGCGAAGCGTTGCATGCGGAAGATGTGCGCACCGTGGACTGGCCGGATGACGCCATCCCCGAAGGCACGTTTACGGAAATCAACCCACTCTTTGCAGAAGGTGAGACAGCGCTGCGCGTTGTTCTGCGCGCGATGGAAAAGGACGAGCCCATCATGGCCATCAAGGTGACCGAGCCCGGCGAAGAGGCTGGACTGACCTCGCGCCTGGAGCGCGGCATGCGCGCTTTTGCGATCAAAGTCGACGTGGCTTCCGGCGTATCCGGTTTTCTGCGGCCCGGTGACCGTGTTGATGTCTACTGGACCGGCCGGGTTGATCAGTCGCTCAGCCAGAACCGCGGCGAAGTCACCAAGTTGATCGAGGCGGGTGTCAAACTCATCGCGATTGACCAGAACGCGGCGGGCGACCTGGACGGGGCAAGCATTGCGCGCACGGTCACTGTCGCGGTGGAGCCGTCACAGGTGGCCACGTTGGCGCAAGCCCAGTCCTCCGGACGTTTGTCGCTGTCGCTGGTCGGCGCAGAGGATGACACCATCGCGGCGGCCATCGAAGTGGACCAACGGGCCTTGCTGGGCATCACTGCCGAAGAGGTAAAAGCAGAAATCGAAGAGAAAAAGACCTGCACGATCCGCACCAGACGGGGCGCGGACGTGGTCGATATCCCAATACCCTGTACCAATTGAAAGACGCGGAACCATCCAAATTCAATAGCTTAGTGTTACGCAAGCTGTTCGGCGCACCCCCCGCTGGCAAGCGGCTGTTGCTTCGTTACACATAAACAACCGCGCAAAAGCCGTTGATTCTTGCAAAAAAACGGAAACTAACGCATGGTTGTACAAATCGCGGGCGAAAAGACCCGACATTGAGGCGTGATCAAAAAGGCAGGTCACATGAAAATCGACGGAATAATGAAAGCGGCCCTTCTCGGGGTCTCTCTTGCTGTAAGCCCAATTGCGCTGTTTGCACAGGCGGACAATCTGCGAGTGGTCCGCTCTGCTACAGAAGAGACGCTGAACGTGGCGATGAACCGCGCCGTCGTCGTGGAAAGCGAAGTTCCGTTCGCCGAACTGAGCATCGCAAACCCTGCCATCGCCGATATCTCATCCTTGAGCGATCGCACGATTTATGTGTTGGGCAAATCCCCCGGGCTGACAACGCTGACCCTTCTGGATGGAAACGGACGTTTGATCACAAACGTAAATGTGCGCGTCGCCGCCGATATCACTGAATTCAAGGAACGTCTGGGACAGATCCTGCCTGGAGAAAACATCGAAGTGCGCACAGCCAATGACGGCATCGTGTTGTCCGGTGTCGTATCGTCGGCGTCGCGCCTGCAACGGGCCTTGGATCTGGCCGAGCGTTATGCCGAAGGCCGGGTGTCCAACTTGATGAGCGTCGGCGGCGTACAGCAGGTTATGCTCAAAGTTCGCTTTGCCGAGATGAACCGCTCGGTTTCCAAATCGCTCAGTTCATCGCTTGCGCTGAACGGTTCGATCTTTGGCAACGGGGTCGACGTGAATGGCGGCACAGGCACCACCAACAACGCACTTGGAGTGCTCAACAGCCTGAACGGAAACATTCCGCCCACCAATGAAAACGTCGGAGCCGTCCTTTTTGGTTTCAACGCGGGCGGCATGCAAATCGGGCTGCTGATCGAAGCGCTCGAAGCCAAAGGCGTGGTGCGGACCTTGGCCGAACCCAATCTGGTCGCCCTGTCCGGTCAAGAGGCCAAGTTCCTCGCGGGCGGTGAATACCCGGTCCCTATCGCGCAGGAAGAAGGCGTGATCACGATCGAATTCAAGCCGTTCGGCATCGGGTTGAACTTCATCCCGCGTGTTGTCGACAAGGACCTGATCAACCTTGAGCTTGAAGCCTCCGTTTCGGCCATCGATCCAAACAACGGGTTTTCGCAAAACGGTTTTGAAATCAGCGCCTTCAGCACCCGCGAAACATCTACGACGGTTGAAATGCGCGACGGCGAGAGCTTTGCCATCGCAGGCCTCCTGCAGGACGATTTCAAAGACGATAATTCACAATTGCCCTGGCTGGGCGACGTCCCGGTGTTGGGAACACTGTTCCGCAGCGCCTCCTACCAGCGCAGCCAGACTGAATTGGTGATCATCGTGACCGCACATCTTGTCTCTCCGGTCAGAGGTGACGTGCTGGCATTGCCGACCGACCGGATCAGGCCTCCCTCCGAGAGAGATCTGTTCCTCTTCGGCCGGACGGCCGGGGAATCGCGGGCACCGACACAAGGCGCCGCCGGAGAAGTTGCCAAACAGGACTTCAGTGGCTCTTACGGCTACGTTTTGGATTGAGGACAGGGTCATGAAACCGATCATCACCGTTGCACTTGCAGGCAGTCTCGCGCTCGGCGCATGCAGCACATCGAACGATCCGGTTTTTACCCAGTTTTACCGCGAAGCGGGCAGCGTCGTCGACAATGGCCAATTTGGCAATTCACTGGCAAACAACACGTTGTACATGACCGGCGAGCGGCAATACACCTTCGATCTTGCGACCCGCTTTGCCTCCGAAGTGGATACGACAGTCAATTTTGCGTTCAATTCTTCTCAACTGGATCCGGGTGCACGTGCCATCCTGACCGAACAGGCCCGGTGGATCCGCCAGTTTCCCGAAGTCCGGTTCCGCGTTTACGGCCATACGGATGCGGTCGGATCGGCAAGCTATAACAAACGGCTTGGCCTGGCCCGCGCCAATGCCGTGGTCAGCTTTTTCGCAACCCAAGGGATCAGCAGGTCGCGTCTGGAGGCTGTCGTCTCCTTCGGTGACACACAGCCCCTCGTGGTCACCCAAGGCCGCGAACGGCGCAACCGGCGAACGGTGACCGAGGTCAGCGGGTTTGTGAAAACGCATCCGTCGGTGCTTGACGGAAAATACGCCCAGATCATCTATCGCGACTATATCGCAAGCGCAGTGCCACCCTCCCAACTCACAAGCATTACCGGGTCGGATCTGCAAGTCGAGAATTAAGACCTTTTTAACGGCATTTGGTTCAGCTCGGACAATCCCGTCGCTGCGCCGGGTATCGTTCCAAAAAACCCAACAATTGGAGTTTTTTGGCCCTAATCTCGCCTGAATTAACTGCGAGACCTGCTGCTACGGGATACGTATGCCTGGCCAGACTGAGCCAGGTTTGGGCCCCCGCAGCCAACCCTCCGTCATGCTTCCGGACTGATGGGCTGCCAAGCCCTTGTTAAAAAAGGACGAGTTGGCAATGAGCAGCGTAATGCCACAACCAGAAACCGCGCCCATTGTGGCCTGCACGATCAGTCGTGATGTGCAGAACTTCGATCTTTTGATCGAGGACATGGAGCAATCCCTTGGGGAGGCCTGGGGAGATCTTGGATTTGCCGAAGCGCTGGCCTTTTTCAATCAACCCGACGCGCAGGCAATGGAATTCGTGGCGCTGGCAATCGATGAGGAGGACGAAGACAATCTTGGCTTGCTGGGAGAGATAATCACCCAAGCCAAAGCCCACGACATCAACGTCATCCTGATCGCCGAAGATGTCACGCCTGCATCCTTGCACCAGTTGCTGCGTCAGGGCGCTGACGAGTTTGTGCCCTACCCGCTGCCTGAAGGGGAATTGCAACAGGCCGTCGACCGCCTCAGGGCCGCGTCCCAACCGCAACCCGAAGAGGTCAAGAAAACCGCACGTCTCACTTCCGGCACTGACAAACAAGGCGCCGTCTTTGTCTGCCACGGGATGTCTGGGGGCACGGGCAGCACAACCCTCGCTGTGAACCTCTCGTGGGAACTGGCCCTGCTGAACCCGTCAGACGCGCCCAGTGTCTGCCTGCTCGACTTCGATCTGCAGTTTGGATCGGCGTCCACCTTTCTCGATCTCGCCCGCCGCGAAGCCGTCTTCGAAATGCTGTCGGACACCGAAAACATGGACGAAGAGATCTTTGGCCAGTCTCTGCTGACCTTTGAGGACAAGCTGCAAGTGCTCACCGCACCCGCCGATATGATCCCACTCGATCTGGTCACTGCCGAAGACGTGCAGCGCGTGATCGACATGGCCCGCGCCCATTTCGACTATGTTGTGATCGACATGCCTTCGACGCTTGTCCAGTGGACGGAAACAGTGCTGGCGTCCGCGCATCTCTACTTCACGACGCTTGAGCTGGACATGCGCTCGGCACAAAACACGCTGCGCTTCAAACGCGCCCTGCAATCCGAAGACCTGCCCGTTGAAAAGCTCCGCTATGTGCTGAATCGCGCGCCCAAGTTCACCGATCTGGGTGGCAAGGCGCGGGTTAAAAGGCTCGCCGAGAGCCTCGATATCGCAATCGAAGTGCAATTGCCGGACGGTGGCAAATCTATCTCGCAAGGAGCGGATCACGGCCTGCCTCTTGCCAGCTCTGCACCCAAGAATCCGCTGCGCCGCGAAATCGCCAAACTGGCGGCGTCCATCCATGAACTGAATGCCGATCACGCCAAGGCGGCATGATCCAATAACCCGAAGGTCCGCCGATGTTCTCGAAATATAAAAAGACCAAAGCAGCCCCTCCGCCGGCGCCCAAGGTGACGGAAGCGCCCAAAGCCGTCGCTCCCGCCAAGTTTGCGCGCAAGGCGAACGCATCCGCAGCGGTCGCCGCCCCCCTGGACAAGGAGCGCAAGCGCAAGGAGCGTATGGGTGAGATCAAGCTGGAACTGCACCGCGCACTTTTGGACAATCTCAATCTCGCCGCCCTCGAAAGCGCCACCGATACCGATCTGCGCCAGGAAATCAGCGCCATTTCCAGTGAAGTCCTTCAGGAGAAGAACATCATTCTCAACCGCGAGGATCGGCAGACCCTGAACCAGGAGTTGTTTGACGAGGTCATGGGCCTCGGGCCGCTGGAAACCCTGCTCAAGGACGACACGGTCAACGATATTCTCGTCAACGGCCCGCAACAGATCTTCGTGGAGCGTGACGGCAAGCTGCAACTGACCGATGTCACCTTCAAGGACGAACGCCATTTGCTGCGCATCATCGACAAGATCGTCAGCGCCGTCGGCCGCCGGGTCGACGAATCCAACCCCTATGTGGATGCCCGCCTGAAAGACGGCTCGCGCTTCAACGCCATGGTGCCGCCCATCGCGGTCGACGGGTCGCTGGTTTCGATCCGGAAGTTCAAAAAGGACAAGCTCGGCATCGACGACCTGGTCGAGTTCGGCGCCTTCAACGAAGAAATGGCCGCCTACTTACAGGCCGCTGTGGCCACGCGGCTCAACATCATCGTATCCGGCGGGACCGGCTCCGGCAAAACGACAACGCTCAACGCACTGTCGTCCTTCATCGACAATGCCGAACGTATCTTGACCATCGAAGACACCGCAGAACTGCAACTGCAGCAGACCCATGTGGGTCGGATGGAAAGCCGCCCCCCCAACGTCGAAGGCAAGGGCGAAGTTTCCCCGCGGGATTGTCTGAAGAATGCTCTCAGGATGCGCCCGGACCGCATCATCGTGGGCGAGACGCGCGGCGAGGAAGTCATCGACATGCTGCAAGCCATGAACACCGGCCACGACGGTTCAATGACCACGATCCACGCAAACTCCGCCCGTGACGGCGTCAGCCGTCTGGAAAACATGATCGCGATGGCAGGGATCGAAATGCCGCTCAAGGCGGTGCGCAGCCAGATTTCGTCCGCTGTGAACCTGATCGTGCAGGCCAGCCGCTTGCAGGATGGCTCGCGCCGGATGACCTCGATCACCGAAGTCACGGGTATGGAAGGCGAAGTGATCTCGATGCAGGAAGTATTCCGCTATCAGCGCGTCGGCCTCACGCCCGACAACAAGATCATCGGGCACTTCACAGCCACAGGCGTGCGCAGTCACTATTCCGAACGCTTCCGTATGTGGGGGTACGACCTGCCAGCATCCATTTATGAACCCATCGCCGCAGAATGATGCGCGCCACCTGCGCACAGCACATTGATGCGCCACCCGCGCAATAAGGAATTGAGAAAATGAGCGCAGAACCAATCATCTACGGCCTGATCTTTATCGGCGTTCTGGTGCTGGTCGAAGGGCTGTATCTTGTCGCTTTCGGTAAATCCATCAGCCTCAACAGCCGCGTGAATCGCCGCCTCGAAATGCTCAACAAATCCGGCGGGCGGCGCGAGGAAGTGCTGGATCAGTTGCGCAAGGAGATGCAGCAGCACATGGGCGCGCGGTCCATTCCGCTCTATTCCCTTCTGGCCGACAAGGCGCAAAAGGCGTCGATCGCCTTTACGCCCAAACAGCTGATCATGATCATGGTCGGCCTGTCCGTCGTCGCCTTTCTTGGCCTCACGATTGGCACCGAAACGGAACCGCCAGTCCGTATTCTCTTGTCCGTCGTGATCGGCGTTGGTGCCGTCTATTTCTGGGTCTCGTCCAAGGCCAGCAAACGCATGGCCATGATCGAAGAGCAACTGCCCGATGCGGTGGAACTGATGGTGCGCTCGCTGCGCGTGGGGCACCCGTTCAGCTCCGCAATCCAGATCGTCGCCAAGGAGGTGCAGGACCCGCTGGCCTCGGAATTCGGCGTGATTGCCGACGAAAGCGCCTTTGGACGCGATGTGGGCAAAGCGCTCAAAGCCATGGCCGAACGGCTGGACATGCAGGATTTGCGCTTTCTTGCGGTGGCGGTGACGATCCAGCAGCAATCCGGCGGCAACCTTGCGGAAATCCTGATGGGTCTGGCCAAGGTGATCCGTGCCCGCTTTCGCCTGTTTCGCCGGGTCAAGGCGATCACGGCAGAGGCAAAATGGTCCGGCAAATTCCTGTCAGCCTTTCCGCTCGTGGCGCTGGTCGTCATCAATGTCGGCGACCCGAATTACTACGACGAGGTGCGCGACCATGCCTATTTCATCCCCGCCTGCTTCGCGGTCGGGATTTTCCTGTGTGTCAATCTGGTCGTCATGCGCGTCCTGACCGACATCAAAGTCTGAGGAGATCAAAATGGATCTTTTGACACCGATCACCGATCTGCTTGGGCCGCTTGGCCCCATCGTCATCGTGGGGGTCCTTGGCGTGATGATGATCGCCGCAGTGATCATCATGATGCTGCGCCAGCCCGAAGATCCGCTGAACAAGCTCAAGCGCACCTCTCGGGCCGCCGCTGCGGGGGGCTCACACAAACAGACGCTGCGCCAGGGGGCCCGCAATGAACAATTGCAGAAGTTCTCGAATTTTCTGGAGCCGCAGGACCTTGCCGAACTCAGCAAACGACAACTCACACTGCGGCAGGCCGGATATCAATCCCGCGATGCGGTGCGTGTGTTCCATGCCGCCCAATTCATTCTGGGGCTTTTGGGGCTGGCCGCCGGCGTGGTCTACGTGAATTTCATCGTCGGCACGGACGGTATGACCACCAACAAGATCATCATGTACACCGTCGGGCCCGGCGGCGTGGGATATTACTTGCCGCAATATTGGGTCACCCGTCGTGTCGAAGAGCGCAAGGACCAGATTACCCGTGGCTTTCCCGACAGCCTCGACATGATGCTGGTCTGCGTCGAGGCGGGGCAGTCGCTGGATCAGTCGATCACCCGTGTCGCCGGCGAATTGCAGGCCTCCTACCCGGCGCTGGCCGAAGAGTTTCAGGTCGTCAGCTATGAAATGAAGGCGGGCAAGGACAAGGTGAACGTATTGAATGACATGGGCGAACGCTGCGGCGTGCAGGACGTGGCCAGTTTTGTGACCGTGCTGGTGCAATCGGCCAGCTTTGGCACCTCGATCGCCGAGGCATTGCGGGTTTATGCCAGCGAGATGCGCGACAAACGCGTAATGCGGGCCGAAGAGGCCGCAAACAAGTTGCCAACCAAGATGACGCTTGCCACTATGATGCTCACGGTGCCGCCGCTGTTGATCATCCTTGTGGGTCCATCAGTGCACGGCATCACGCAGCTGGGCAACATGAGCAACTAAGGTCCTTCCTGCGGTTCAAGTACAACGCATCGCACCCCGTCCTCTCTGGCCGGGCCACGCGAACCGGGCACCGAGGACGACAGCAGACAACCATGCACCCATGCATCCGGGCTTTACCTGCCGTCCTCTTGTCGTTCACCCTTGCCGCCTGCGCATCGGATGATATCGACGTGTCACAAAGCGGACCCTATGCGCCGGGTGTCGATCCGCGCGGCGAAGCGGTGAACGGCGTCGAGGTGGGCCACCGGCTGTTGGCTGCAAACGAGTACGAGTTGGCCATCAAGGCCTTCAACCGCGCCGCTCTGGACCAGGGATTGAACGCCGAAATCCTGTCGGGTCTGGGCACCGCCAATCTCGGTCTTGGGCGTCTTAATCAAGCCGAACGGCTGTTGCGCCGCGCCACGACCGAATACGATCCCTATCCCGAAGACCTCAACAATCTTGGCGTTGTGCTGATGGAAAAGGGCGAAACGGCAGAAGCTGTCCAGGTTTTTCGCAGCGCCTTTGCCCTTGATGACGGAGAAAGCACACTCATCCGGGATAATTATCGCTGGGCACTCGCAAAATCCGAGAATTCTGCTACGCTTGATTACAACGATAACGAGTATAAACTCGTACGACGCAGCGCCAGTGACTATGTGATACGATCTGATCTGTAATTGAGGGTGCGCATTTGCGCGCAAATACGATGCGACCCGGCGACAAAAGTCGGGCGTTATGAGCAGGAAAAAGGACGCAAACATGCGCCACCCTAGAATTTTGGCCGTCACATTGGTCGGCGCGCTGGCCCTGTCCGCGTGCGGGGAAAAACAGGACGGTGACGAAACCGTCGAACGTGCGTTCCAGGATGTGAACGTCGTTGACGAAACCGACCTCAACGACGTCATGCTGACCGTGGCGGACCCGAACGAGGCCGTGACCTATTTCATGCGTACGTCCTCCGATCAGCCTGACCGGATCGAAATGCAACGCGGATTGGCCCAAAGCCTCGTGCGTGCCAAACGCTTCTCCGAAGCCGTCCCTGCCTATACCAGGCTCATGACCTATGACGGCGTCACTGATGCCGATCGTGTCGACTATGCCGATGCGCTTTTGCGCTCCGGCGACTGGGCCGGTGCCGAAGCCGCGCTTGATGGTGTCCCCCCCACCTATGAGACATTCAAACGCTATCGCCTTGAAGCGATGATCGCGGATGGGAACAAGGAATGGGACAAAGCCGACAGTTTCTATGAAACGGCCGTCGGTCTGACCACGCGCCCGGCGGGCGTGCTCAACAACTGGGGATATTCCAAGCTCACCCGCGGCGATTACACCGCGGCCGAACGCCTGTTCAGTGACGCCATCCGTCAGGATCCCAGCATGTTCACTGCCAAGAACAACCTGATCCTCGCCCGCGGCGCCCAGCGCAACTACAACCTGCCCGTCATTCCGACCGATCAGACCGAGCGCGCACAGCTGCTGCATACTCTGGGTCTGGCTGCGGTCAAACAGGGCGATGTCTCAACCGGCAAAGCACTGCTGCGCGAGGCCATCGAAACCCATCCGCAACATTTCGATGCCGCCGTGCGGTCGTTGCGCGCGCTCGAAGAAAACAGCTAGAACGGTCGCCCGGATGGTCTTTTCAGCGACCGCCGCGCTGTGGTTTCTGCCCTTCGTGACGCCTTTATGCCTTTACGTTGCCCTCACCGATCTGCGGGCCATGCGGATCGCAAATGGCACCGTTATTGCGCTGGCCACAGTGTTTGTCGTGTTCGGTCCCCTGTTTTTGCCGTTTGAGACGTATTTGTGGCAGCTCTCGCATCTGCCCGTTATGCTGATTGCAGGCATCGCCCTGAATGCCGCCGGAGTCATGGGCGCAGGGGACGCAAAATTCGTCGCCGCTGCCGCCCCCTACGTCGCTCTGGGCGACGCCAAACTGCTCCTTGCGCTCTATGCCGCCGTTCTGCTGGCCGCCTTCAGCGCCCACCGCATTGCCAAAAACACAGGCCTGCGCGATATGGCCCCCCAGTGGCAAAGCTGGGACCAGGGGCGCAAATTTCCCATGGGACTGGCCCTCGGCCCCACGCTCATCGCCTATCTGATACTGGCCGTAATGTATGGATCTTGACCTGATTGCGTCATAATTTGGCCGGATTATTCAGGTATACTTGTGCGCCTGAATTGACCTGACGATTTTTGTGCCTGCGATTCAGTTCGTCGCATGGCCGAAGGCGCGGCGG